>NZ_JBFTOU010000019.1:0-126890 GCF_056398125.1 Pseudomonas sp. 05L36
CCGCATGCCCACATGCGGTGGGGCTTAATGCCTCTTCCACCGGGACACGACTGCTAAGCTTATCCACAATTGCTGATGCAAAAATCAGCAATCCGCCCTGGGTCAATTTTCAATCGGCAGGGTGGGTCAGTTTTCAATCAGCGCCGACAGTGAGGCCTCACTAAGACGATACGAGTCTAAAATATCCAACTCAGGTGCAACTCGACTAAGAAAACCGTGAATGTCACCCTGCCTAGCTTTGTTGATGAGCATTCCAGCTGAAGCAACAGCACTTCTATGAGCTTCATCACGAGGCTTACTAGAAAGTGATTTATTCTCAAGCACATGCAAAACATCAGCAGCACAATAAGTAACAGCCTCAGTCAACGCAGATTTAATGGTGAATTTTGAAAAAACATCCATGGGCTGTTCGCTCCACGAGTCATAATTTACCAAAAAAACATTACCCACTATGTCTTTCGCCATGCGGCCTGCTCGACCTGCAAAATTCCATAAAAGAGCTGGATCAAGGATTTGCTTATCGCCTCTACCCCGAGCTGGTGTATCAATAAAAACATTGCGCGCAGGTAGGTTGATACCTTGGAAAAGAGTTGTAGTACATACCAAAAATTTAATTGTACCCTTACGAAATGCCGTCTCTATTGCGTCACGAAGTAATGCGGGCATCTGACCGTAGTGAAACGCAACTCCATTCTGCACCATACTAATTAAATGGTAATCTGGGTGGATATGATCTTTTATGAACATAATCAGATCATCATTTTTGCCAATTGCATTTTTATCTGTGACACCAAGAGATATTGAAGCAGCCAGCTTCGCAGCCTCAGTAGGTGTCTTAGCGTAGACTAACGAGCCTCCGCTACTTCCTAGCTCAAGCGCAACGGCGGCCAAGCGCGCTTCTGGGCTAGCCAAGCCAATGTCGCAAACCATGGTTCCAATTGATACGGCACCGTTGGTGGAGAGGAGCTTAAACTCTAGTTGATTAACACCTCGGCTTTTTGTCACTACGATTCGATTTTGAAGAACAGGAGAAACAGTAGTAGCGATCTCTGTAACCTGTGGCAAACCTAGGCTATCTAGTGCTGCTTTGAATCCATCTGCTCCTGGGGCCAGCATCACTACGTGGGTGCGAGAGTATCGCTCAAAACACTGCTCTATACAGTCTTGAAGAATCATCCCTCTTGCGCCGTCAGACAGGTTCTGCGCCTCATCCACAACTATCAAATCAATCTTTTCAGACATAGTAGAAAGTAGAGCTTGAAATCGCTCCTGGGTCAAAATGAATATCTGTCTCGAGGACTGCTCGAAGGTCGGGATGTCCGTCACACGAATATCGGTACAGGTCGCAAGCCGTTCTTTTATCTTTATTAGAACCTCTGCCAGCAATGCTCGCGTCGGGGCAATGTATACGAACGTGTAACTAGGAATTGTTATGGCGCGACGACACAAATACTCGATGACGAGAAATGACTTTCCAGCAGACGTGGGCGCTGATATCGCGAGAGAAGTCCCACTTTCCAACGAATCCCAAACTGTCTTCTGGTAATCGGTCAAAGCAATACTCTGACCATTAACATGAATCGTATTGAGATACTCAATTACGTTTCGCTGGATCATGCCAGTGAGAGTTGTAAGTTTAGATTTGAAAGTCAACTCGCCGTACTTAAGCCCCGGAAAATTTCCTAGCTCCGCCAATATAACTGAGCACCGTTCCAAAATAGTAGAATCCTGGCTTACTAGCATGGCATTGAACGCAATAGCCTGAGCTAGCCCTAAATGAACTTCCACTGGGGATTGAGCGAATACAGACGCGCAGTACAAAAGCTTTCCCAAAGCTTCCTGATCAGGTACCAAATTCGAAATTTCCATTTCACCTGGCAATGTACTTGCTGCACCGGACGCGCGAAGCTCGCCAAGCGACTTTTTAAATTCTAAGTTTTCAATCAAACGCGCCGACAATTCAGATGCAAAATTACTCATCTTGATCGCCCTCACACATTGAAGACTCATTCAATTCTAAGTCCGACGGAGCTGCAAGAATACCCAAAGACTCGTAAAACTGCTCCCTCAGCTCATTTACATCCGGTACGGCCACCAGATACAACATACACTTACTTTGATCGACACCGTGCTTCAATAATTGAGCACTTACATTTTCGTGATGCCGACCGTGATCATTTACGTATAAATCTCCAAAGTGACGTTCATGCCTGTCGAGCGGCCCATCATCATCAACTGGTATCGTATTCGCGAAATGTTTCGTTTCTGAGTAGCAGATTACGCCTACAGACCGCTCTCGCCTTGGGGCATTAGGTTTTGCAAATACGTCCAAATATTCCAAAAGAAGCTCCTTGTCCGCAGTTGCTAATGCGTCCAGATTCCCCAAATCTCTAACAAGCCCATACTCCTGCATATATTGCTTTTTGCTACTACCAAAGCCAGCAACTGACTCCGCATAATCTGCCGTACCGCTTGCGGCAGTCTTGGCCAGTTTCGACTCTAGAAAATATACATTCAGTCTGCCATTCGTAACGGAGGCGTGAATGCCGTCAAGGCCATGGACTGGCATGTTGGTTGAAGTCTTCAACGACATTTTGGCGACGAGTTGTGCAGCGTTCAGGTGATGTACGGCAACGCAATACGCAAGGACTTCTCCCACCTCGCTAGCCCTCGAAGGATATTCCTTTCGAAACTGGATAAACGCACTCTTAACTGCTCGGCTGATTTGGGAAGTCAGTGACAAGTCACCATTCGTACCTGACCTCAGAGCCGCCAAGTACGCGTCACGTCGCCGACGACTCAGGGCATAGTTCACCGCTTGGCTAGTCAAAAAATCAGCAAGTGAAAGGGTGTTTGGAATGTCCTCCTGGAAGCGTACATGTAGCAGCGCCATCTTCGGGGGGAGACCCGGCGGCTGTGAGGGAAAATCCAGAGCACATCTGACGAAATCATCCAACGGAGACTGATCGAGGAGTTGATCTATTACATCGCTGAGAGGTGAGCTAACTGATGATGACGACACTCTTCCTTTCCTTGGCAGGGCCCAACGCGAGCCTCTTGAACCTTCGGGAAGAGGAGAGACTGATGCGCGTAATGGCCTGATAATGACGAGGTTGAATGCAGAATGCCATCACCGTTCGATCCATCCGCCAAAAACATCAGCTATCCAGCAGGCGCTGCAAATAGTTACTCAACTATTAGGGCTACTGTCACTCACTCACTCTCAGAGGAATAGTTGGATTTTGGGGGGCATAAAGATTCGCTGCATCCAGTCGCAGAGCTGCCACACCAACAAATGCCCGACCGGCGTCGCCACCCAGGACACCCTGCGCCAGCGTGCGCTGGTGGTACCGGACAAGGCCCAGCGCGTGTTCAACTTCCACCGCAACACCCTCAAGGCCCTGGCGGAAATGCTCGCCGCCGCCGGCCTCGAACATCCGTCGCAGTTGTCGGCCAAGCACCTGGTACGACGCATGTCGGCGACCGAGATCAAGCTGTTCTCGCAGTTGCATGTGTTCCTCAAGCCAGGCGAGTTGCTGACCGGTGAGGTGAATGGCGAGTTTTACTCACGGATGTGGCAGATGGCGCGGGCGGACAGTTTCGAGCCCAGTGAAATAGCGGCCGCCTGACGTTGGCTCCAGCGCTGAAGGATTGGGACGACTTCAGCGCTCGCCGCCGAGTATAAAGAGACGCGCCTCGACTGCCCCTCCCTTGAGCGTCAGTTTCTGCGTCCACTCTGAGGGAAACTTCATAACATTTTCCGGGCGGGGCTTAACCGTTATCCACCAGACTCTTTTAGAAGCGGGACTCAACACTGAAAGATCGTTGAAAAAAATCCAGTCTTTGCGCGAGGGGATAAGGAGCCAGCCGCCAAAATCGCCGGGGCCTTCCAGCTCACCTGCTGGTGACCTGGAAATGTAAAGCCTCGGCTGAATTCCCGTGGTGTTGTAATAAGTAAACGGCAAATACCAGAACAATCCGTCCACGACAATCTCGTCACCGCTCTCGACGTAATGCTTGAGGCCATTCGCCACAATGTCCAGCCTGCCTGATGTTTGGCTGTAGCCAGCGCTCAATTCCTTTGGCTTCGGATATACCTTCAATACCCCATGTACTTCCGCCGCAATAAAAACACTCAGGCAAACGATCGCAACAACAGATGAGCGCTCAGCCAAACGATCCAACATAACCGCGACGATCAGGGGCAAACTGACTGCGGTAAACACCAAATATCGGGGATAGAAGAGTGGGGCAACCCATGACAGAAGAAATAACGTGATGACCGGTACAAAGAAGTAACCAATCAACAGCAAGATTACTCGTCGATCACTGCGCCATAAACGCAATGCCATCACCGCGCAGATGATCATCAACGCCGAAATAATCAGCGATACCCACAAACCACCCTCAGACGCCGATATCATCACCGTGTATTGCGAGACGAGGCCAGGCAACATATCCCACGTGGTAGGTGGTATCCATTCGAGGCCTTTCATCCCTGAGGTCTGGTGAATGAAATTCGGAAGCCAGGGCAAATACAGTACGACAATCGTGACATTGACCAGCAACCACTTTCGAACCGAAAACAAGACCGGTTCGTCACTCCCCACCCCCGACCAATACAACCAATGCACCAGGACACACAACGCCGCGAAGTAGTGCGTGTAAAAAGCCGCTGTCATCAGCAGCACATACATCACAGGGTAACGTTTGAGATGCGGTTGCCGGCTCCAACACACCAACGCGACCGTGGCGGCCATCAGCCAGAATCCGAGCAAGGCGTACATGCGTGCTTCCTGGCTGTAACGCACCGATATCGGCAGCAACACCAGTAACACACCGGCGATCAAAGCCGCCCTGCGCGTAGCAATCAGACTCATCAGTTTGATACACAGCACCAGTGTGCCGATATCGGCCAGCGTACTCAGGCTCCGAGCAGAAAACACGCCGTTGCCAAACACCATCGTCCAGTAATGGAGAATCAAGTAGTAAAGCGGAGGGTGAACATCACCCGCCGTAGTAGACCAGATCAACGCTGGCGAACGTTCGCTCAAGAGCAGGCTATAAGCTTCGTCATACCAGATCACCGGTACTGAAATTCCGTGAAGGCGAACGATAAGGGCCAGGGTCACCAACATGAAAACCGGACTGTAGATAACCAGGGCTTGCCGTCTCACATGAACATCGACCAAGCGATCTATCGCACTCACGTAATCTTCTCCAGTGAAGCTCGATCTACCGGCTCGTTACTACTTCTGGTGATTTCCTTGATCACATACCGGGGCCGATGCTTGGACTCCATGTAAATACGCCCGATGTATTCACCCAGAATGCCAATACCAATCAGCTGTACGCCCCCCAAAAACAAAATGGCGGTCATCAGAGACGGGTACCCCGGCACGTTATTGCCAAACAGCACCTTGTCCAGAACCATGTAAGTCGCATACAAAAGCGCTATCAGGGAGATGATACCGCCGATGTAGGACCATACGCGCAACGGTACAGTACTGAACGAAGTGATGCCCTCAAGTGCCAGATTCCATAGCTTCCAGAAATTGAACTTACTTTTTCCAGCCACCCGTGGAGCGCGATCGTACTCAATGACTTTTGTGTTGAACCCTGCCCATGACAGCACACCTTTCATGAATAACTGCTGTTCCGGAAGGCTCTTGATGACCTCAACGACTTTTCTATCCATCAAGCGAAAGTCGCCAACATTTTCCTCGATGCGGGTCGATGCAATCTGGTTGAGTAGTCGATAGAACAGGCTCGCGAATTGACGTTTGAAATAGCTGTCGGTCAAACGGTTTCGTCGTTTTGCCAGCACCACGTCAGCCCCATTGATCCACTCTTCGATGAGCCGCGAGATGACACAGATTGGGTCCTGCAGATCCACATCCATGGGAATTAGGGCATCGCCCGTTGCATGTTCCAACCCGGCAAACAAGGCAGGCTCCTTGCCGAAGTTGCGCGAGAAACTGATCACCACCACATCGGTGTCAACCAAGGCAATCGTATGGGCCAGATCGGATGTTCCGTCAGTACTGCCATCATTGATAAACACGATTTCAATGCGGTGTTCGCGCAAACTCGGATCATGACGCACGGCCTGATAGAACACCCCGATAGCCTGCTCTTCATTGAACACAGGGACAATCAGCGAAACCTTCATGCCTCGCGCTCGCAAAACACTACGAAGCTCGAAAACAAGAACCCGCAAAACAGGCTCAACAACGAAAACGTGGTGACAGTCAGCAGTCCATGAATGCGCCACTGATCAGCAAGAAAACCGACGCCGAAACTCAATACACCCATGACGCAAACAAACAGCAGGTATCGCAATATCGATACCTTTGCATCAAATGTATAAAGGGCATTCGCATAGAAGGAGAATGACGCAGCGGCACAAAACGCCGCAAAATTACTGGTGGCTTGGGTCAACTCGGCAGCATTGACGAGTACAAAAAAAACCTGCCAATGAATGAACGTATTGACCAGCCCGATCACCGCATAGGTAGAAAATCCCTTCCACAAAGCTTTCATGCCGGCTCCCGCCAATATCCCTGTTTCAGGTGGACTCAAGCTAAGTGATACCTCAACAGCGGTCTACTGACAGAAATAACAGGTTGGCAAGGATTTCAGACCAGCGGCAATGCTGACGATGTCGACACTTTTCACGACCCTTCAGATTCACCAACGTAGCGTTTTGCTCGGGGTCGGCTCCTTCATCACGATAAAACCGTAATCACCGATCAGGTAAATCCGGTAGTACTGGCTGTCCACCAGCGGCGGATAGCCCTGATAACCCACCCGCGTCGCGTTGCGCCGCTCCCGCTCCGCCGCCACGTTGGTGATCCCCGCTTTCGGCAGATTCTCGGCCAGCATGTAATAGTCGGTATTGAGCAAGTAGTGCAGCACCGGCAGCTGCTTGAATGAGCCAGCTGCCGCCACTAACCAGTAGTCGGAATAACTCACCGAGATGTAGATCCGCCTGGCCTCGCGCAGCGACTGATGGCTGGCGATATCGTACGCAAGGCTGGCCAGCGCCGTGGACGCAAAGGTTTTCTGCACGGTCAGCACCCGGCCATAGGCGAACGACAGCGACAACATCGCCAGCAGCGGAATGATCAACAACAGTGGCAGTCGTTCATGGATCGACGCCAGCGCCAGATGACTCAAATAGCACAGTAGCACCAGCAGCACGGCGAAGCCCATCAAGGTGCGGGCGCCTTCGTTGAAGTCGCGGAAAAACAACGCGACTCCGGACACCAGCAGCGTCACTACCGGCAATGTCAGCAAACACATCAGGCCGATCAACAGTTTCTTCGGGCCACCGTCCTGACGCGCCGCTACGTTCAGTCCCAGCCGCACCGCCCCGGCTATCGCCAACAGCAGCAACCCGCCGAATACCCAGAGCCATCCACTACTGAACAGCAGCACGACTTTTTCCAGGACCCGGGCAATGTTGATCTGGATCTGCAATAGAGGATGCGCCGACCAATTGAGCAGCAATGTGCGATTGGAGTCCATGAACGGACCTGCACTGACGCTGTAGATCAACCCACCGAGGATCAGTTGGGCGGCTTTCCAGCCCAGCAGGTCGCGCCACGGCACCGGGGTGGTTTTATCGTTGGCGGCCCTGAGCAACTCCAGGCAACACAGGCCCAGGAACACATTCAGGCTGATCTGATACAACCCCAGCGCCAGTGCGATCAGGAACGACGGCACCAGCCACTGCACGCTGCGCCACGGGTGACGAAAGGTGATCGCATAGATCACCGCCACCAGGCTCAGGGCCGTCGCGGGACCGTCGTATTGATAAGACAGGTTCTGCAGGAAGAACGGGTTGTACCAGAGCGGCAACAGCACCAGGCAGCAAGCGACGCTGGGCTGGCGGAAGTAATGGAACGTCAGGCTGGTCAGCGCCGACGCCATGGCCAGCGTGGCGATCAACAAGGGCAAGGGAAAGATGTTCGGCGCGGCATGGCTGAAAGTCAGGGCGTTGTAGAACAGCTGAGCGAACAGTCGCCCCTGTTCAGCCCAGGCCATGCCCGCCGCCAGCGAGCGCCAGTTGTCATCGATGTAGGGGAAGTCCGCGAGGATCAATGGCAGGACATACAAGAAGGTCGCGAACAGAAAAAACCGCCAGACCTGATGCCGGCTGAGCTCGCGAACGAGGAAGTCGTTGAACCGGCCCATGCTAGCGCCCGCCCCGGTCTTTACCGCCGACGATGTCCTTGATCACGTAGCGCGGCCGGTGCTTGGCCTCGATATAGATACGACCGATGTATTCGCCGAGGATGCCGATGCCGATCAGTTGCACGCCGCCGAGAAACAGTATCGCCGTCATCAGCGACGGATAACCGGGAACGTTGTTGCCGAAGAAAATCTTGTCCAGCACCATGTACACCGCATAGAGCACCGCGAAAATCGAAATGCCGCCACCGACGTAAGTCCACAAGCGCAGGGGCACGGTGCTGAACGAGGTCACGCCTTCCAGCGCCAGGTTCCACAGCTTCCAGCCATTGAACTTGCTGCTCCCCGCCACCCTTCCTGCCCGCTCGAACTCCACCACCACGGTGTTGAACCCGGCCCACGACAACACACCTTTCATGAACAACTGGTGCTCGGGCAGGGAACGGATCACGTCGACCACCTTGCGATCCATCAGCCGGAAGTCCCCGACGTTTTCCTCGATGCGGGTATAGGCGATGCGATTGAGCACGTGGTAGAAAATCGACGCACTGTGACGCCTGAGGTAGCCGTCGACGTCCCGATTGCGGCGCTTGGCGAGTACCACATCGGCGCCCTTTTGCCACTGCTCGACCAATAACGGGATGACACTGATCGGGTCCTGCAGGTCGACATCCATGGGAATCACGGCATCGCCGCTGGCGTGTTCCAGGCCGGCAAACAGTGCCGGCTCCTTACCGAAGTTGCGCGAGAAATTGATCAGCATGACCTGATCATCCGCCTTGGCCAGTGCCGTAGCCTGTTCGGCCGTGCGGTCGGAGCTGCCGTCGTTGATGAACACGATCTCGACTTCGGTACCGCTGAGCTTCAACTCCCGTCGCACCGCCTGATAAAACAGATTGATTGACTGTTCTTCGTTGAACACCGGGACAATGAGGGAGATTTTCATCGATCACGCTCGCGAAACACCACGTATTTGGAATACAGGAAGCCGAACACCAGGCTCAATGCCGAAAACAGGGCCACGGTGAGCAAACCGTGCAATCGCCAGACGTCGCCCAGATGGCCGACACCCAGGCTCAACGCCCCCATGCCCGAAACAAACAGCAGATAACCGCCGACCGAGGCACTGGCGGCGAAGGTAAATTGCGCGTTCATGTAGAAGGAAAACGACGCAGCCACGCAGAAGGCTGCCAGGTTGCTGAACGCCTGACTGAGTCCGGCCGCCATGCTCAGCAGGAAAAAGACCTGCCAGTGAATCAGGGTGTTGGCGACCCCGATCACCGTGTAACTGGACAGCCCTTTCCACAACAGTCTCATGTGAGACTCCCGTTTTTAGAACGTTGCACTCATTGGTATTTGAGCCTGTCTACTGTCACAAATCGCAGTTTTTTGGACCTTTCTGACCAGCGGTTGAGCCTTGGGGCAACGCCCGAGACATTCGGTAATAGCCCGGTTTTGCAATTGCCCGCGAATCAGTCCACCCTGCGCGCCGCCGCTTGGGCGCGAGGCCTTTGCGCCCGCGGCCAATCCCATTTTCACCCGCTGTTACGAGCCAGCTGTCATGACGTTAGCACGCGATCACCGGATCGACTTTTTTCGTGGTCTGGCACTGATCTTCATCTTTTGGGATCACGTGCCTCACAACCCTTTGGGACAAATCACCCTGCGCAACTTCGGTTTCAGCGATGCGGCCGAGGTTTTCGTGTTTCTGGCAGGTTTCGCGTCCGTATTGGCGTACGGCAAAGTCCTGGCGCGCGAAGGCTTTCTGATCGCCTGCGTGAAAATCCTGCGCCGGGCATGGGTGCTCTACGTGGTGCATATCTTCCTGCTGGCGATGCTGATGGGCATTGTGTTTTTCGCCAACAGCCATGTGGAAACACGGGACCTGGTGGAGGAAATGGGCATGCATCACTTCATCAGCAACCCGCAGCAGGCCCTGATCGATGAACTGTTGTTGCGCTTCAAGCCGAACCTGATGGACCCGTTGCCGCTGTACATCGTGCTATTGGCAGGTTTGCCCCTGGTACTGCCCGTACTGGTGCGCAAGGCCTGGGTGGTGGTCGCGATGTCATTGGCGCTGTATCTGATGGTGCCACTGGCGGGCTGGAACCTGGCCGCCATCAAGGACGGCGTGTGGTATTTCAACCCGGTTGCCTGGCAATTGTTGTTCGTACTCGGCGGTGCCGCTGCGATTCACAGCCAGCGCCCGCGCCTGCCCGACACTCGCCCGCTGCTACGCCAGCCGTTGTTTGTCAGTGCGGCGCTGTACGTAGTGACCGCGGGCGTGATGACCGTCCTGTGGCGTTGGCCAGAGCTACACGATGCCGTGGTGCCAGCGAGCCTGAAGAACCTGCTGTACCCCATCAGCAAGACCGACCTGTCCCCCGTGCGCCTGCTGCATTTCCTCGCACTGGCCTACGTCACCGCGAAACTGATTCCCGACAGCGGATGGACGCAAAACTGGCTCGCGCAGCAAAGTTGCCGAATGGGCCGTTTCTCGCTGGAGATTTTCTGTCTGGGCGTGCTGCTGGCGCCTTTGGCGGACATGCTCAATGCGTTGACCGACGATGCGTTTGCCATGCAGATTTTCACGGCGCTGGTGGGTGCAGGTTTGATGGCGTTGCTGGCGACCTGGCTGGAGTTCAACAAGCGTTTGAACCGTACTGCTCAGGCAGCCCAAGGATCGACCGCAATATTGTAGGAGCGAGCTTGCTCGCGATGGACTCAAGAGCGCTGCGTTTATCCAGTAAACACGCGTTATCGTTGACGATCATCGCGAGCAAGCTCGCTCCTACAAGTTTCAGCGTTACGACTTACGAGGCCGAACGAACCGCACCTTGCGAAACATTCGTCGGTTGCAGCTTGAACATGTAGAACAGCACCGTCAGCAGCACCAGGAACGCAGGTCCCACATACAGCGCCACGCGGGTGTCCGGGAAGTACGCCATCAGGCCGACCACCAGCACCAGGAACGCCAGCGCCAGATAAGAGCTGACCGGGTACAGCCACATACGGTATTTCAGGCCAGCCGCTTCGCTTGCGCTCAGGCCTTTGCGGAATTTGAGCTGGGCCAACAGGATCATCACCCAGGTCCAGATCGCGCCGAAGGTGGCGATGGACGTCACCCAGACAAAGACCTTCTCCGGTACCAGGTAGTTCAGCAGCACGCCCAACAGCAAGGCGAAGATCGACAGCAGCAGCGCACGCCGCGGCACGCCGTTGCTCGAGGTCTTGGCGAACCCCGCCGGGGCCTGGCCGTTCTGCGCCAGGCTGTAGAGCATGCGCCCGGTGCTGAAGATGCCGCCGTTGCAGGACGACAGTGCCGCGGTGATCACCACGAAGTTGATGATGCCGGCGGCGGTCTTGATGCCCAGACGCTCGAAGGTCATCACGAACGGACTGCCTTGGGTACCGATTTCGTTCCACGGGTAGATCGACAGGATCACGAACAACGCGCCGACATAGAACAGCAGAATCCGCCAGAACACCGAGCCGATGGCATTGGGGATGGTCTTTTGCGGGTTCTTCGCTTCACCGGCGGTCAGGCCGATCATCTCCACACCCAGGTAGGCGAACATCACCATTTGCAGCGACATCAGCACGCCAGTTATGCCGTTGGGCATGAAGCCGCCGTGGGTCCACAGGTTGGAAATCCCCAGGGCCACGCCGTCGTTGCCGAAACCGAAGGCGATGATGCCGATGCCGCCGAATACCATCGCAATGATGGTGACGATCTTGATCAGGGCAAACCAGAACTCGAATTCACCGAAGGCCTTGACCGCGATCAGATTGATCGAGCCCATGCTTATCAACGCAGCGAGCGCCCAGATCCAGCGCGGTACATCGGGGAACCAGATGCCCATGTACACCGCCACGGCAGTGATTTCCGCGACGCAGGTCACCAGCCACAGGAACCAGTAGTTCCAGCCGGTCAGAAAGCCCGCCAGCGGGCCGAGGTAGTCTTGGGCGTAACGGCTGAACGAGCCGGCGACCGGATTGTGCACGGCCATCTCGCCGAGGGCACGCATGATTACCAGGATCGCCAGACCGCCGATGATGTAGGACAGCATGATGGCGGGGCCGGCCATTTGGATGGCCTTGGCTGAACCGAGGAACAGACCGACGCCGATACAGGCACCGAGTGCCATCAGGCGAATATGCCGCTCGCCGAGTTCACGTTTAAGCGGACCGCCCTGAGCGGTCTCGCCGTTGGGCTGGTGATTGCCTACGGGCATAAGGGGTACCTCATCTTGTTGTTGGATATGACCGCTGAGCGTTGAAGCCCCCGACCGATAAGCCAGCTGCTTCGCGTAACCGGGTCTGCTTTGTAAGCAGAACCGTCCTGTAGGACAAAACCTGCAAGATCAGCGGGTCGTGCAGTATAAAAAGCTGACGACAGAGATATTCACTCTATAAACCACTAAATTCAGCCATAAACCCCGGCAATAATGCGACTTTTGGAGAGGCTTCACCTGGATCTTGTAGGAATTTCCGCCATTTAAATGGCGCGGAGTATTGCACGACAATGGTGCATCGCCATGCCCCTACCAAAGCCGTATTTACCTTAGAAAGGCTCTACTCCAGCCATTACAGACCACCACCCGTCTCCAGTTGCTATCACAACTGTGGCGAGGGGGCTTGCCCCCTCGCCACAATGGCTCCATCCGGCCCAGTTAGTGGTGAGTCCGTGCATCATTTTGCCCCTCACATTTTTTTCACCTTCGCCAACCACCGTCTAAGCTTCAGTGAAGTCCGATCAATCTGCGTGAATGGATCAGTCGACTATGGGCGCTTTGTGGCAAACCGATTCGAGTAAAACCGAGGTTCCGACTGAACGTGAGGATGAAGCGCCGCCACCTGAAAAACCCCGTCGTTCCAGACACGGATGGGGAGCGTTCTGGCTATTGCTGTTGATTATCGCGATTGTCGTGGGGCTGGCGGCTGCGAGGGAAATGCGTACCTCGAAGTTCCAGGCCCGGGAAGTCAGCAAATACGCCGCGTCCCTGAACTATGAGCTCAAACCCGGCCCCAGCGATGCGATTCGCTATCCCGGCGACGGTCCGTTCGATCGGCGCCTGGGCTACAGCTCGCTGGATGAATTCCTGCCGCGCTTGATCAAGCGCGATTTCGTCGTTGAGGCGCAAACCCGCTTTTCTCCGGCGCTGTTGAAGTACAGCGACAAAGGCCTGTTCGTGCCTTATGCCGAGAAAATCCAGGCCGGGCTGTCGATCACCGATTGCCGCGCTGCGCCGCTGTACCAGTACAACTACCCGCAGCAGCTTTATTCAACCTTTGCCTCGATCCCGCCGGTGGTGGTCAACAGCCTGTTGTTCATCGAGAACCGCTTCCTGCTGGACCCCAAACAACCCCTGGCCAACCCGGCGGTGGACTGGCCACGGTTCGGTATGGCGGCGTGGTCCCAGGTGGCCAAGATATTGCACGTGCCCGGTCAATCCGCTGGTGGCAGTACCCTGGCCACGCAACTGGAAAAGTACCGGCACTCCCCCGATGGCTTGACGGTCAATGGCGCGGAAAAAATTCGCCAGATGATTTCCGCCACCGTACGCGCCTATCAGGCCGGGCCACAAACCCTCGAAGCCCGGCAGAACGTGGTTCGCGACTACCTCAACAGCGTGCCGCTGTCGGCCGTACCGGGCCACGGTGAAGTGCATGGCATGGCTGAAGGCTTGCGCGTGTGGTATGGCTCCGACTTCAGCAAGGCCAACGAAGTCCTGACCAGCACTGCGACCGATCCAAAAACCATGGCGGAAAAAGGCCTGGCCCTGCGTGAAATGCTGTCGCTGATGATTGCCCAGCGCCGCCCGTCGCATTACCTGACCAAGGGTCACGATGAACTGGCCGACCTCACCGACAGCCATATTCGCCTGCTGGCGCAAAACAGTGTGATCAACGCCCAGCTCGCCGCCGCCGCCCTGGCCAGCAAATTGACCTACCGCGACTGGGCCACCCAGCCGACCATTCAGCCGATTGAAACCAACAAGGGCATCAGTGTCGCGCGCAGCCGTCTGGCCGGCATGCTCAATCGCCCGCTGTATGACCTCGACCGCCTCGACCTGTCCGCCACCAGCACCCTGCAAGGCGAGTTGCAAACCGAGGCCACCGAGTACCTGAAAAAACTCGCCGACCCCGCTTTTGCCACACAAATCGGCCTGATCGGCGAACGCCTTCTGACCACCACCAGCACCACCCAGGTGCGCTACAGCTTCACCCTGTTCGAACTGACCCCGGACGGCTCGCGGGTACGGGTGCAGACCGACAGCACCGACCAGCCATTCGACATCAACGAAGGCAGCAAACTGGAGCTGGGCTCCACCGCGAAAATGCGCGTGCTGACCACCTACCTGCAAATCATCTCCGAGCTGCACGACAAATACGCTGGCATGGCCGTCCCTGAACTGAAGAAAGTCGACGTGCCGGAGCAGGACCGCCTGAGCCGCTGGGCGGTCGATTACCTGATCGAAAACAAGGACCGCGACCTGCAAAAAATGCTCGGCGCAGCCCTGGACCGCAAATACTCCGCCAGCCCCGGCGAGGCGTTTTTCACCGGGGGCGGCCTGCATGTGTTCCACAACTTCCGCAAGGAAGACAACGGCCGCATACCGACACTGCGCGACGCCCTGCGCGAGTCGATCAACCTGCCGTTCATCCGCCTGATGCGTGACCTGGTGCGCTACACCACCTACTCCGGCCCGAACAGCAGTGCCGAACTGCTCAAGGACGACCGCGACCCGCGGCGCCAGGAATACCTGGCCGAATTCGCCGACAGCGAGGGCACTTCGTTCCTGCTCAAGTTCTGGAAGAAGTACAAGAACAAGGACACCCAGGACCGGCTCGAGACCTTCCTCGACAGCATGCGCCCGACCCCGATCCGCATGGCCGCCGTGCACCGCTACCTGCTGCCACGGGCCAGTCAGGCAAGCTTCAACGCCTTCGTGCGCTCGCACCTCACCGGCGCCAAGCTCACGGAAAAACTCACTGACGAACGTCTCGTACGGCTCTACGAAGCCTACGGCCCTGGCTCCTACGACTTGCCGGACCAGGGCTTCATCGCCAAGGTTCACCCGCTGGACCTGTGGCTGATGGGCTACCTGCTCAATCACCCCGACGCCAAGTGGGGTGAAATCGTCAAAGCCAGCCAGTTCGAGCGCCAGGAGGTCTACAGCTGGCTGTTCAAAAGCCGGCACAAGGGTGCCCGCGACAGTCGCATCCGCACCATGCTGGAGATCGAAGCATTCCTCGACATTCACCAGCGCTGGCAGAAAGTCGGCTACCCATTCGATCACCTCGTGCCCTCGCTGGCGACCGCCATCGGCAGCTCCGGCGACCGTCCGGCAGCATTGGCGGAACTGATCGGCACCATCCTCAACGACGGTGTGCGCATGCCGACCCTGCGTATCGACAGCTTGCACTTCGCAGCCAACACACCGTATGAAACCAAATTGATCAATGACCCGAACGTCGGCAAACGGGTCATGCCGTCCGAAGTCGCCACCGCCATGCGCGAAGCCTTGTCGCAAGTGGTGGATGCCGGTACGGCGAAACGGGTGTCCGGCAGTTTTGTAACGCCGGATGGCAAACCGTTGGCCATGGGTGGCAAAACGGGCACAGGGGACAACCGCATTGAAGCCATTGGTTCAGGCGGGCGGATTCTGAGCTCCAAATCCATCAACCGGACGGCGACGTTTGTCTTCTACATTGGCGATTCACACTTCGGTACCTTGACCGCATTCGTGCCCGGGCGCACGGCCGAAGCCTTCAAGTTCACCTCGGCGTTGCCGGTGCAGGTACTCAAAGGCATGGCACCGATTCTCATGCCATACCTGCAACCCGGCAGCAAAACAGGTTGCTTGCCGACTGAAGTCGCGCGGCGTTGACAGAGCCATTACGCTGCACAGGTGGTAATTAATTATTTTCGGCATGGATAATTCCAATGCATTAGCGGTGCAGGCGCTGATCAAGCAACAGAAATAGCGGCTTTTACTTTGGGCCCTGGGCGTTAGGCTGGTGACTCACATTAACGCTCAAGGTTTATTAACAACATGCCTGACTTACAAGGAAGTACGTCGACAACCGACCATAAAGGCCGGCACTACGAATTCATCAAGAGCCGGATTCATCCGGTCTTTCAAAGCACTTCATTGCGAAATGTCCGGGAACTGGGCCGCGCCGAAAAAGCGCCCGCGCCCTGGATCAAGACAGCCACCGCGCTCAATCAATCCCGCTTACAAAAAGCCAGCCTCGAACTCTGGTCTTCCCGCAACAAGGTGGATCGGTTTCTCGACCAGTTGCAAAACGTTTATGAATTTGCCGAGCCCATACTCGCCGATGCGCTGAAGAAGCTGGATATTGATGTCGACGTTAAAAAAACGTATTTGCATCTTTACCTGGCCAAAGAACGCCCCTGGTATGTCATCGATACATCCGGGGGTGTCGTCACCCGCACTGTTTCGCTGATCGACGCCGCACTGCACAACTTCGCGCTTGGCGAAACCTGCGAACCGGATTCGGACTTCATCAGTCAGCCCGATCAGCGCGGTCAGTTCGATGTCTTGCCCATCAAACACAAGCTCTCCATCGCAAGGTTTCAGGCGTTGTGCCGTGAGCTGGACATCGGCGCCCGCTACACCCGATACCTGGAAGAACAGTTGCTGCCCCGTGATGGCGTCGCAAAGTATTTGCTCCAAAGCCGTATCGTTGAAAGCGAGAAAGCCGCTTTCAGAGCCGCCGTGGAACAGGCGACGATGGCCGGCGATATCGACGCCGATGCCCGCGACAGGGTCATTGAAATGCTGGAGGGCCAGCGCAACACCACCTGGAAAGGCAAGTCGGTGCAATTCGCCGACCTGTCCATTCTTGACAGCCCCTTGACCGGCATCGTGCTGATCACTGCGGTCCTGGAACAATCGCGCGAAGTGATGCCAGTGATCGCTTATGTGCCGCAGGACCCGCAGCACCCACTCAAGCAATATCCCTCGACCGTCGCGTTCATGAACGAACTGACGCGCCAACTGCGCGACGACGCGCTTATCGCCTCCACCGGGATGACGTACCGCCAGTTCTTCAGCCGGTTCATCGACCACTCGCAACGCGGGCATTTCTTCGGCGGGCTGCAACAACGTCTGTTCGAGGTCAAATGGCATCGAAAGGAAACGCTCGATCCGGGTCCAAGCTGGCGGGATGTGCCGATCGATAACCCGCGATTGAGTTTCGACATCGAGCCGATCACGGGCGAACTCTGGGTACATCTTTATCAAAACAAACTGAACAAGATTCTCAATGACGCTCGGGACATCGCCGTGTCGACCGTCGATACCGATCGCAATGCCCGGTGGGCCTGGTGGGACAACTTCAAAAAAATAGTCTCCGATATTTTCAATGTTGCCCTGTTGATCGCCACGCCATTCGTTCCTGGGCTGGGCGAACTCATGCTGGCCTACACGGCGTATCAAACGACCAGTGATGTCATTGAAGGCGCTGTGGACCTGGCCGAGGGACTATGGGCAGAAGCAGCGGATCACGTTGTGGGGGTCCTGACGGACGTGGTTCAACTGGCTGCGTTTGCCGCCGGGGCGAGCATCGCCGATGCGTTCCGGCTCAAGGTTTCTACATGGGTCGAGGGCCTGCAACCGGTGAGCTTGCCCACCGGTGAAACCCGCTTGTGGCACCCGGATATCGAGCCCTACGCCCATCCAGACCTGTCGCTGCCAACAGATTCCAGGCCCGACCGGCTGGGCCTGCATCGTCATCAAGGCCGGGACATTCTGCCGTTGGAGGGTCGCCACTATGTGACCCGCAAAGATCCGCAAACCACGCAGTATCGACTTGAACACCCCTCCCGCCCCGAAGCCTACGCACCGAAACTGGCCCACAAAGGTCGCGGCGCCTGGCGTCATGAAGGGGAAAACCCGTTGACCTGGGACGGCCCAAAGCTGATGCAACGGCTGGGGCACATGACCGATGGCTTGAGCACAAGGCAACTGGAAAACATCCGCCTGATCAGCGGTAGTGAAGAAGACGCACTGCGGCGCATGCACGTCGAAAACGCCGAGCCGCCGCTATTGCTGGAAGACACGGTAAACCGCTTCAGGGCGATGGAAGATGTGGCTGCCACGACTACGCAGATTCGTTCGGGAAGCCCGATAGACCCGTCATCGCATTGGTTCGAGCAACTGATCACCGAACTGCCGGGCTGGCCGTTCGACCATGCCTTGAGGGTGTATGAACGATCCGACCTGCTCGGCGCGTCCCGCCTGTACGGCAACGCCAATGCCCGACCGGAACGGACGCTGGATATCGGGCTGGCAGAGGTGATGGCAGGCAGGCTACCGGAGCGGGTCGTCAGGTTTCTCGATGAGCAACAGCTCGAAGCCCTGGTCGGACCGGGAATCTCCAGACAGGCGAAGGTGCAGCACCTGCGTGATCGCCTGGCCGACCAGGTCGAAGGACGCAAGACCAACGTCGCGGATTTCATTTATCGCTCTCGCGCACGCACTACCGATCGACGCGTTCAGGTCATGCAGCGGCAGTACCCTGAACTGCCGACGATCATCGCCGAACGCCTTGTCGCCAATGCCCGGCAAGACGATCTGCACATCGTCGACACACAGCAACGCCTCCCACTGGATCTCAAGAGCCGCATCCGCGAATGTGCTTTTGAAACCCGCTCGACACGCGCCAGCGAGGGCTTTTTCCAGGCCGAACGACTGACCGCCGACACCGAGCGCCTGACACTCAACGCGCTGCGATTCAACAGCGAGGCCCTGCGCGATCTGCGCGTGGAAATACGTGACGGCACCGCCGATGGTCCTTTGCGTTGCAGTGTCGGTCCTGACGATGCCACTCACCTACGCCTGCTATTACGCGTCGGAGACGGCCGGTATGAGGTGGTTGACGGTCAACATCGCCCGCTTTCCGATGCTGTCGACTTTCATGAAGCGCTGCTGCGCGCCTTACCGGAGCAGGCACGCCGATCAATAGGTTATGGATTGGGCCAGGGACAAGCCTTCAAGCAATGGATAATGGCCAAGACCATGGCACCGGCCGAACGCCGCACGCTCTTGCTGGAACCTTCCATCCGGCCGGTGGCGGAGCTGGACACGAGCCTGCTGTTACGCGGCCCCGGATTTTCCAGACAGCCAGTGACCGTTGAGCAACGGGTGCAAAATCTGTATCCGCACCTGCGTGAACATGAGGTCGACAACTTCATTCGATCCATGCCTTCGGGCAGCGATCCTGTTCAGTTGATAAACAACCTGGAACGAGAACTCACAGAGCTGGAAAACCTCCTTGACGCATGGAAGACAAAAAACACGCCGTTCGAGCCCGACAATACGCTCCGTCCGCCCAGAGAAATCACTTTCATCGCTGATCGCCTGATGGATTGCTTCCAGCGAAAAACCCTGGTGTTCGATGAACGCAGCACTCACTTTGACAAGGGTTATGCACTGGACCTATCCACTGAACTCCTGAGTTTCAACCTGGAGCCATGGTGGAAGCAGCTACCAGACATCCGCCCGTATCTTGAACAGATCAGCACCTTGAACCTGGACAAGATGGCATTTACGTCCGGCTCCAAGGGATTATTGAAAAGCTTTACCCAGCTACGCCATCTCAGCGCACGTCGCTGTCAGCTGACCCGCTTGCCGGACAATGTGGCCCGCATGCACCTGCTCGAAACCCTGCGTCTGAGCGGTAACCATATTGCGCTGGATACAGAGTTGGTCGAGCAATTGAAGCATCTGACACGCCTGCAGACCCTGCGGCTCGATCACAACCCGCTGCGCCAGGCGCCCAATGTCGAACGAATGCCACGCCTGAAAGTGCTTAATCTTTCAAACACCGGCATCGATACCTGGCCAGACGGACTGCTGAGCAAACAGCGTCCAAAGGGGTTCTTTCTTGACCTGCGGGAAAATCCGATCAAGACCGTACCCAATGTCGTCAACGGGTCAAGGCAAGCATTAGTAGTGGCGCGCGCACGGCTGGACATCGAATCCCTGGACGATATTCAACGCCAGATCCTGTTCCAATACCGCGATTCAGTGGGTTTGCCGCGCCAGAATACCTACGCCCCTCTGGCCGCCAATGCGCGCGCCAAATGGCCGGTCGATGATGACTCCTCACTTTGGGGCGCGAATTCGCCTGGCCTGGGGACTTATAGAGCGGAGGCCTGGGACAATCTGATGAACGAGCCGAACAGTGAAGGCTTCTTCAGAATCATCGACAGCCTGACGGATTCGGCCGACTTCAGAGCCGGTGGCGCTACCCGCGCAGCCTTGTCCCGTCGTGTCTGGGAACTGATCGATGCGGTGGATCTGGATACGCCACTGCGCGAAAAACTGTTTCAGACCGCCGAGCAACCCACCACCTGTGCCGATGCCAGCTCCGAAGTTTTCAACAATATGGGCGTGCAGGCGCTTGCGTCCCAGGCGTATACCTATTCGACCAATGCCGCCGAACTGGAAACCCGGCTGGTGAGCCTGAGCAAGGGTGCCGCGCGCTTGCAACGGGTCAATGACATCGCCCGGGCCGATGCACTGTCACGTCCGAGCAGGGCCGAAGAAGTGGAAATTTACCTGGCGTATCAGACTCGTCTGGCCTCGTGCCTAGGCTTGCCGTGGCAATCGGAGGGCATGCTTTATCGCAATATCGCGGCCGTGAGCGACAATGCCATCGAACAGGCGTACACCACCGTGCTGGCGCTGGAGGAAGGGGACGGTTTGCTTGACGCCATGCTCCAACAGCTGTTCTGGGAGAAGTACCTGCATGAAACCTATGACCTGAGATTCCGTTCGAATGATCGGGCGTTCGATGAAAAGCTGCGACTTCTCGAGCAACGCAGGGAAGCCGGCGAAATCAACGAGCAGGCCTACTCGGAAAGCATCAACACGCTGGCCGATGATAAACTGCAATTGGGACGAAGCCTGACCCGGATGCTGCTGGATAAATACGCGCTGTAAACGGGTAACCGGCTCCTGTAGTCCTGGCGTGCCTTGTCTTCAGGAGCCTGGCTTTTTTTTTACCGAGCGTTACACATCCGAGTCCCAGAGAACGGTGATGTTGCCGCTGAACGTGTCACTGAATCCGGGACGGAACAAAAAGTCGATGGAGTCCTGGGTCATCTCGAAACGCAGTGAACCCTCTTTTCGATCCACATATAACCCTGGCTGGAAGGGTCCCAGCCAGGCGTTGGGTTGAAGTAAAACTTCCTTGACCGGCCCGTTGTGACCGTCGATCCCGACGGGCAAGCTGAGTTTTGTGTGCACTCTGGCGCGATTGTTCGTCGGACTCCGCAAATCGCATACAAACCCGCCCCCAATGCACTGCAACATGACCCTGAAGCTCGACGAAGCCGAGATGTAAAACAGTTGGTCGGCGTAAATGCGGGTCGGCTTGCGAGCGCTCTCGATCCAGGGTTGCCAGCCGCCTTCGGGCTGCAGCGTCACCTTGTTCCCACCCGGTGGCAGATCGACCTTGAGCGTGTGCTGAACATCCAGCACGAAATGGAGGTACAGCGAAGTTTGGTCCGGCACCATTGAGCCCATATCGAAGTCTCCACCCTGCCCGACGGTATATGTCATCGACCCGGTGTAAAGCCCGCTCGACATACCCAAGGGATTGGGCGTGCGCAGCTCATAGGCAAAATCGAAGTACTCGAACGTCATGCCTCCTGGAATGTTGAAAGCGGCCACCTTGGTACACGCCGCTTGCACTGGCGTCTTCCAGAAAAAACGATAGGCCCTGTCGCTGTAGCTTCCTACACCGCTGTACAGACAAGGCGGGGCTGCGTAAACCCAACTGCCGCTGGTCCAGAGCTTTTGGTGACCTTCAAGTATGTCTGTCACCCCCACCAGACTGGCGGCTGAATCACTCAGGGAATATCTTGAACCCATGCCGGTGATGCGTATTTCGACGGTTTCTGTTTCCTGGGTATCGCGATTGGTGACCGGGAAACGCCGCCAATCGGCAGGCGTTTTTACCCCCACACCCGAGATACCGGCCCAGATGGGGCCAGTGGAATTGAAACGAATCGGCACCTGGATACTGGACATCCCGGTGGCGGCGCATTCGGTTGGATGGATCGCGCAATAGCCGCTATTGGGTGTCTTGTTGATGAACACGTTCCTGTTCGGTTGCGCCGGATCAGGCTGGAACAACGCGCGAATCTCCTGATTCGCCGCCTCCGCCGAGGTCACGCACAGCGTCATCAACAACGCCAGTTTGCCGGTGAATTTTTTAAAACTTTCCATTCGTGTCATTCCCGATTGATTCGATGCCACAAGCTTCATTCTCCTGGCGCCCTGGCGTTGAACAGCAGCAAAACGTTGCCGGCGTAATCACCCGCGCGGTATCCCCCGAGCGGTTTTACCGGGTCGATCTCCAGCGCCACTCGCTTGCCCGTTGCGGCTTCTTCCCGAGACACGACCTGACGCAGGACAGAACTCAGTTCAACGCCGTTGAACCTGACCCGCAGTGCAATGTCGTCGTCCGGCCTGCCATTCGACAGGTAGGGGACGCTTTCCAGGCGCGCTTCAATCGCGCTGGTGTCGTGGCGCACGTCGAAGTTCTTTCGCAGGCTGCCCAAGGTTGATGTGGGGTAGCTCCAGAGCAGTGGCTGCGCCCGGTGAATCCAGTCCGGTTCGGACGGAATGATGTAAAAAGCCCGACTCGGAACCGTCAGCGATACTTCGAACGTGTGCTCTTCGCGAGCGGCCCAACTGATGGTGCTCGCCAGTCCAGTGATTGCCATCAGTACGACGACGGCGCATTGCTTGCTCATATTCATTACCTATCCCGCCAATGAAACAGCCGTTAGCGGCTCACTACCTTCAAGTCCTGTTTACGTTCGCCTTCGAGCAGCTTGAAACGGTATTCACGGCCCTTTTCCTTGTCGAAGCCGAATGATTTACCCGCCAGAACATGGTGTTTGGTGGTGGCTCCACAATCGCTCTCCTTGCTCAACGAACAGTTTTTGAATTCATCGATGACGAGCACCGAGTTGCCGTTGTTGCGCAGTTCATAACGGCTGTCGGTTTCAGTGATGGCTGTCTCGAAACGTGCGTCTTTGGGCCGCACGAAGAAGATCGTGCCGAACCCGGTCATGACATTGACGCCGGCGCTCAGGGTCTTTTTGTAGTCCTCACGCTCTTCGCCGCTGACCACGAATTCGTCCTCCTTTTCCGGCACCACCGGCACGAAACGCACGCGAAAATAACGTTCGCGGTCACGTTCGCCCATGTACAGCAGGCGAGTGCCCTGCATACCCTGCGCCGGCACGATCAGTCGCGCGGGGCTGGCCATCAGGCCATTGCGCGATGCCTTGTCAGCGGAGGTCTCGACCGGAATTTCCCGAGACGTGCCGTCAGCCTCATACACGATCTCCAATACGTTGACCTTGACGAACGCGGTGCTGTCACCGCTGTTGAAGACCCGCTTCAGGTAAGTGCTTTTGTCGCCATCCAGATAGTCATAAACAGTGCCGACATTGATTTGCGGCCCGGCGTTCGCCGCCATGCAAAACACACTGAGCATCGACAGCAAAAACAGACGTGTCATGTCTTCAATCCCAAAAAAGTTAAACAACATGGAGGGCCGGACGCTCACACTTCCGAATCCCAGATGATGGTGATATTGCCCTTGAGCGTGCCGCTGAAGCCGGGGCGCATCAGAAAGTCGATCGCGTCCCGCGGCATCTCGAAACGCAACGAACCAGGCTTGCGATCCAGATAATGACCAGGCTGAAAAGGGCCTATCCAAACGTTATTCATCAGCGAGACATGATTGACCGGGCCATTGCCGGGACCGGTGATGCCCGCGGGCAGGCTGAGCCTGGTCTCCACCTGTGTACTGTTGCCGTTCTCGCCGCGCAGATAACATCGAGTACCGCCCAGCGAATCGCACTGCATCATTACGCTGAAGCGCGAAGACGCCGAGATGAAGAAGGCCTGATCGCGGTAGATCCTCGTCGGCTGGCGACCGCTTTCGATCCAGCGGTTCCAGCCGCCTTCGGGTTCCAGCGCCACCTTGTTTCCGCCCGGTGGCAGGTCGACTTTCAGGGTGTGCTCTACATCCAGGTTGAAATTGAGCATCAATACCGAGTCGTCCGGCTGCATGATGTCCCCCATGTCGAAATCCATTCCGGGCCCGACGGTGTAGGTCAGGTCGCCGTAGTATTGGCCCGAAGACATTTTCAGCGGGTTGGGTGTACGCAGTTCGTAGCCAATCTGTACATGCTCATAGGTAAAGCCGGGGATGCGGTAATTGGCCCGAGCGGCGCACACGCTCGTTCCGGACGTCAGCCAGAAGAACGTTCTGGCGTCTGGCCACGCATACATGCCTCCGGTACTTCTGCACGGCGATGGCGGTGCCCAGGTCCAGTCGCCCAGAAGACGTGCATGCCAGCCGGGCCATGTCGTAGGCTCACCTTCTCCCACGAGGTTTTCCGCCGTATCGGAAAGAATGTAGCGGCCTCCGATCGAGACAATCCGCACTTCCACCTCGGCCTCTTCCTGCGTGTCGGCATGCCGCACGCTCAGTCTTCGCCAGTCGCCTGGGACCCGAAACATCGGCGCCCGACGCGGGTCGTTATTCCCGGCCTCGATCGCACCGACAGACTGGAAGCCGATTGGTATCAGCAGAGAAAACAGGTCTCTCTCCTTGCAGAACGCAGGTTGATTCGCGCAATGCCCGGTGACAGGAGTCACGTTGATAAATTCGTTGTGCATCGGTTTTGCCGGGTCGGGGCGAAACACCGCGCGGATATCCATGGTTGCGCCTGATACCGATTCACCTGCCAGGCTCAACAACAGCAATACCGCCAGGCCCCCCAGTGAACGCATTGACCTTTTCATCGCTCAACCCGCCTTCTGCTCGGTCAAGGTGATATCGGCCAAGGTGTCCGGCGTACAACGCAAATCACCAATCATCAACACGTTGTTTTCGCTGCGATGCCGGTCGGCCTGGAGACGGAACTGGCACAGCAACTGGTTGCCCTGACGCACTTCCAGCGTTGGCGAACTGGCGTTCATTTCCATCGAGAAGAAACCATCGACCTCTGTCACGCCACGACTGGCGTGGTTGATCACGTGGTGGCCCTTGAGCGGCTGCCCTTGCGAGTCGACCAGCCGGCCCAGTACGGTCAGGGTTTTCATCACCCGCACCTTGCGGTATTCGACACCCCCCTTGTTCAGGTGATAACGGGTGCGGGCCGGTTCGATGGTGGCCGCCGGCACATGGTTGCCTTCGAAATCGAAACTCACCGAGCTGTTCTGGTACGCGGTGATCGGGATGAAGTTGCGTCCCGGCTTCAGTGCCGCGCTGCCGCCGCTATAGTCGTCGGCGCGCAGGGCAATGTCGTCGATGTCCGACTCCACATCGACAATCAGCCCGGCACCGCGCATCTCATGCTGGCTGGTCAACACCATCTGCTGGCCGCCGAGGGCCAGGGTACTGTCCAGGTTGAGGCCGCCGGTAAAATTGCCGTTGAAGGACGAACGCTGAACGAAACCATCACCATTGATCGCGTCGGTACGAAAGTTGGCGAGGCTGGAAACGCCGACGCCGTAGGTATCGGTGAGCGCCGTCACCGAGACGTTTTGCAACACGTGATCTTTCAGGTCTTTGCGCCAGCCAATGGAGGCGTTGTTGTCGCGACCACCGTCCCGGGCCGTGCGCGAACCGATGCTGCCGGTGATCTGCTGTCCAGGTGCGCCGAGTGCCAGGTTGACGCTCAGGTCGACGCCACGATTGCGGTCGTTGCCGCTGCTGAAACTGCCCGGGCGATCGAACAGCGACAGCCGCCAGTTGCCATCGCTGCCAAACAGGTGGGTGCGCTGGTTCCAGCCCAGATCGAGGCCGACGCCTTCGACGTTGCCCTCGCTGTGGGACACCCGGGCATTGATCGTGCTCTTGCTGCTGAGCCGATGATTGAGTGCCAGCGAGGAGTTGCTGGTCTCACCGACGAACACATTGCGTTGGCGCACCCGGGTGCCATCCGGCAGGGTTTCGTAAAGATTGGTGGTGTCCAGCCAACTGCGGTTGTGGCTGATCACGACGCTGCCGGCGCCATAGTTATAAAGACTTTGCAGGTCCAGACCGGTGCCGTGGTCCTGCGTCTGATAGGCGTTGGCGTACAGGCTGATGTGATTGGCCAGGGTCCAGTCGACGGAAGTGCCGTATTGCAGTTTTTCGCGAACCTGCCGTGCCGACAGCCCCAGAATGACCCGTGGATGCGCCAGGTAATTGACCGAGGCCCCGGCCGTGGTGCTGCCGCTGGATTGCTGATTCCAGTTGCTCAACAGTTTGCTTTCTTCCCCGGCGAACAGGTTGTAGCGCCAGCGCTCGTCGAGGTTGCGCCAGTTGTTGGGCTTGTACACCAACTCTTGAGTGCTCGAGGTGATCTGGCCGTCCTCGATCAGGCGCACTTCGACTTCATAGATCCCCCCCGGCAGCGGCCGAGTGTCGAGGGTCTGCAAACCGGCGGGCATCGCCTGGGTATTGATCAACAGACCGTCGCGATAGATTTCCACCGAGCCCTGGCGGTTGGCCGTGACGTAGATCGGATAGACGCTGGGCATCGGACTGTTGATGGCGAGGCTGTCGGAGCTGCCATACATGACGCCGACAGCGGTGTCGGGACTGGTGCCGAACGTGCGCGGCTGGCGGGTCAATCCTTCGGAATTCGGGGTGAAATAACCCAGACGAAAGAAACTGCCTTGCAATTCGCGCTGGGTGTAAAGCTCATGGACTGCGTGATAAAGCTTGTCATCCGGACCGCCAAGACGGGCCAGTTGCATGTTGAATGTCTGGCTCCAGTTGCCCAGGCTGGCGCTGGCTTCAAGACCGAAGCGTCCGCCCAGATCCTGTTGCTGGCCACCGTTGAGATTGAGCTGGTTGCGCACCATCAGACCGCTGCTTCCGCCATCGGGCTGTTCGTAATAACGCTTGGCCTCGACGTCGCGTTCAGCGTTTTCGGTGAGGATCGAGACGAGGGAGTTTTCCAGGTTGTAATGCACCGCCAACACCTGATCCGGACACGAACCGGTGCACGTGCCCAGCGGCACGCCTGGCTTGAGATAACTGGCCCACTTTTCCCGCTCGGCGGGGCCGAAGCGGTTTTCGCTGGTGTCGGTAAATTCAAGCAACGTGATGCGATCATCACGAGATAACACCACCATGGCCTCCCCCAGCGGTTGCTGATCGAGCTCCACCCGAACAGCCAGAGGCACATCAAAGAAATGCTCCTCGAAATCTGCCGGCAGGCCTTTGGCCTGGGCCAACAGACTTCGCGGTGTCGTACCGGCGGAAGAAACGGGAGCCGCCGCTGCACTGGCACAAAACAACAGCGCAAGCGCAGCCGCGATGGGTGTCATCGGGAACATGAACTCTTACTCTGGTTACGAACGGGTTGGAGTCCGGCGGACAGGCCGGTCAGGTTGTCCGCCGGTTAACGCCACTTGAGCAGTTAGCGTTTGTTACCTTGAAGCTCGATCAAGGCGTGCCGACCGGAGCAACGGCGTCGAAGGTCATTGCGACCACACCGGTGTAGTCGCCCGGCTGGAAGGTTGTGCCCTTGGCAGTGATTTTCAGCGGCGCGCGGTAGTTCGCGTCGGACTCGGATTCCCCCACGACCATTTGTGGAGTGAGCGTCAACTCCTTGTTATTGAACTCGACTTTCAAATCAATCGACTGAGCACCGGAGATTAATTTAGGTGCACTTTCCAGGCTGGCGTGAACCGAGCCATTATTGTTGCGCACGTCGAAGAAACCATTAACTTCTCCCATCTTGCCAGTGGCTGGCTGGAAGCTCATGTCCTGATCCTTGTTGACCAGATCAGGGTCGGTTGGCACTACATAGAAGCCATTGGTTGGCACGTGAGCGATGAGATTGATCGAGTGAGCAGCCTCGCCCGCGGCGAGAGCCATGGAGGATTGGAGAGCCAGAACAGCCAGTGGGGCAGCGATTGCAAATTTCTTGAACATCATTCAGTACCTGTTTTCTTTTAAAGGTTCGGTTCATTGAAAGTTCAGACAGCTCATAGCCGTAAAGTCCGGTGGCTGTGTTCTTTCAACGCCGGGGCATGATCGACTTACCGCTCTGGAAAGTAAGCAGGCAACTTCCTATGAGCTCGTAGTTAAACAACCTCATGACCAGAAAGACAAAACCGCAAAAAATCAAAATACAAAACGATGACTGTAAGTTGCGACCTACATACAGTTTTATTGAAAAAACCAGACAGCAGTTCTAGCCAATTAACATGGGGATTTTTACGCCTTTAGAATATAAGCTCAAAAAACTTTAGAGTAATAACTTTAAGATTGTTGAATAGCCGGGTGTCGTAGAAAGAGAGGCAGGCGGTAGGGTTTTTTCGATGGATTCCACACATTTTACTACGCCACCGCTCGTCGGCATGAGGTCGCCTCGCACGGAAAACGCCTTGATCCAGATTGAAGATATATCTTAAGTTATATCTAAACACGACGAGAGAAGACGAAATGAGAGACCATCATTCCCCCCATCGCGAACACGGTGACGGCCGCGACGGCTTCGAGAAGCGCCCCGGCCGCGAACGCGGTGGCCGCGGCCCACGGGTATTTGCCCCCGGCGATCTGAAACTGCTGCTGCTGGCGCTGATCGCCGAGCAGCCGTGCCACGGCTATGACCTGATCCGCCAGATCGAAGGCATGTTCGACGGCGCCTACAGTCCCAGTCCCGGTGTGATTTACCCGACGCTGACGTTCCTTGAAGAAAGCGAACTGATCCAGGGTGACGCCGAAGGTGGAAAAAAACGCTACACAATCACCGACGCCGGACGTCTTTCCTTGCAGGAGCAAGCCGTTGCACTGGACGGCGTGCGGATGCGCATCGATGTGAGCAAACGTTCGCTGCGCGGCCATGATCGCCCGGCCGAAATCCACGAGGCGGTGCACAACCTGCGCCACGCCCTGCAAATGCACCATGGCCGCTGGAGTCCGGAAGAAATCCTGCGGGTACGCGATCTGCTCAACAACACCGCCAAAGCCATCGTCGACGGCCCTGCCGTTCAACCCGTTCAGGAGAACGCCGAATGACTGAAGTGATCACCACCATTGCCCGTGTCATGCACGACATCAAACGCCGTCGCCTGGAAGTGTTGCGCGTGGTCGACCTGACTCCGCGCATGCGCCGGATTACCTTGGGCGGGCCTGAACTGGCAGGCTTCGTCAGCCTGGGCACGGACGATCACGTCAAACTGTTGTTCCCGCAAAACGCCGAGCAAGCTGCGGCTCTGGAAACCCTGGTGCTGGGCGCCGGCAAGGACAACGGTCCGCTGCCTGAAATGCGCGACTACACACCGCGCCGCTACGACCTGGATACCCTGGAGCTGGACATCGATTTTGTATTGCACGGCGACGGCCCGGCTTCGACCTGGGCCGAGCAGGCCAAACCCGGCCAGTTTCTGCATATCGGCGGGCCGCGTGGCTCGATGATCGTGCCGGATATCTTCGACAGTTACCTGCTGATCGGCGACGAAACCGCCCTGCCCGCCATCGCCCGGCGCCTGGAAGGCCTGGCGGCCAACCGTCGTGCGTTGGTGATCGTGGAAGTGGAAAACGGCAAGGAGCAGCAGGTGCTGCACAGTGCGGCCGAGGTCAATGTGATTTGGGTGCTGCGCGAAGGTGGCAAGGACAATCTGCTGGCCACCGTGCGCCAGATCCAGGTGCCAACCGGCAGC
Organism: Pseudomonas sp. 05L36; assembly: GCF_056398125.1. NCBI lineage: Bacteria > Pseudomonadati > Pseudomonadota > Gammaproteobacteria > Pseudomonadales > Pseudomonadaceae > Pseudomonas > Pseudomonas sp. 05L36. The sequence continues at coordinate 29,931 of NZ_JBFTOU010000019.1, forward strand.
CTGTACGCGTGGGTGGCGACCGAGAGCAAAGTGTCGCGGCAGATTCGTCGGGTGTTGCTCGATGAGCACAGTTTGAACGAACAATTCGTCAAAGCCGTCGGCTATTGGCGGCTGGATGACAGCGACGAGGAGTGATGCCTAAAAAGATCGTCCGAAGGCTCGGGCCGCGTTCGGACGATCTTTTGATCTTGATCCAACGAACTCCAACTAATGATGAAGACGACGATCCAGCCCGATCACCAGCAACGCAATCACCACAAACCCCGCCAACAACCCGCCGGCATTGATGAACACCTGTGGATAACCCAGCTTGTCGACATCTATGAACGGGTACGGATAAACCGCCAGCAAATGCCCGCGCAACAGCGCATAGCCAAAATAAACCAGTGGATAAATCACCCACAGCGCGATGTGCCACACGCGTAATGTGCCCTTGGGCACACAACGCCACCAATACCCCAGAAACAGCAACGGCATGATGTCATGCAACAGCTCATCGGCCAGCCATTGCCAGCCTTCGGGATGCCACAAGTGGCGCAGCAACAGGTTGTAGGCCAGGCTCACCACGGCGATGCTCACGGCAATCGCACTGCTGACCCAAGGCTGCAGGAACCAGCGGCGCGCGGCTGACTCGCGGGTTGTCCATTCACAGGTCAGCACGGTCGCCACCAGGGTGTTGCTCAGCACGGTGAAATAGCTGAAAAAACTCATCAGCCCACCGATCAGGCTGGCGCCCAGCGTCCAGCGAGAATGGAGAATCAGGTACATCTGGATGCTCAATCCCGCCCAGCCGAGCGTGGCAGCCACAGCCACAAAACGGCGGCGAAACCCGAACGGATTGACCCTGTTCAAAGCGGTCGTTTGGTGCGCATCAACTTCACATACAGGCGTTCGACCTTTTCTCGCGCCCATGGGGTTTTACGCAGGAACGTCAGGCTCGACTTGATGCTCGGGTCGCTCTTGAAGCAGCGGATATCGATGCGTTCGGCCAGCCCCGACCACTCGTAATGTTCAACCAGCGCGTTGAGGATCTGTTCCAGCGTCACGCCGTGCAGCGGGTCAGGGTTGTGTTCGGTCATGCCGGGCCTTCGAGCAGAGTGGGAATTGGAAGCCGCGCACCTTACGTTAAATGTAGGTGAAACGGAAAAGATCGCAGCCTGCGGCAGCTCCTGCATTGGAATCCGTATCCTGTAGGAGCTGCCGCAGGCTGCGATCTTTTGTCACTGTTACCAAATCCGAAACGATGCATGTCAGCAAAAGCACTTTCTCTATTTGTAACAGAACATTATCCTTGCGCCCCGCTGCCTGCTGAAACGCTTCTGCTTTCGCTTCACGCCTGCCGCTTTCCGTTTATCCCCCAGAAAAAGATCAAGAACTCCGTCTCTATGCCCGACTTTAAATCTTTGCGAGACAGCGCTGTCTTTGCAGCTGCTACCCATCGAAACATCCTGCCCCTGATCGGTGGCCTCACCGCCCTGGGCCTTGCCTCCTGCGCTCAGGCGGCGCCTGCCTTCGACAGCGATTCACCATGGATGCTTGGTGACTGGAACGGCACTCGCACAGAACTCGCGGAAAAAGGCTACGACTTCAAAGTCGATTACACCGGTGAAATGGGCAGCAATCTGCACGGCGGCTACGACCACGACCGCACCGCGCGCTACAGCGATCAGTTCGGCCTGGGCACCCACCTGGACTTGCAGAAGATCCTCGGCTGGAATGACGCCGAGTTCCAGTTGACCATCACCGAACGCAACGGCAACAACATCAGCAACGACCGCATCAACGACCCGCGTGTCGGCGGCTTCACCTCGGCCCAGGAAGTCTGGGGCCGCGGCCAGACCTGGCGCCTGACGCAGATGTGGTATCAGCAGAAATTCCTCGATGAAAAACTCGACATCAAGGTCGGCCGTTTCGGTGAGGGCGAAGATTTCAACAGCTTCCCCTGCGACTTCCAGAACCTGGCGTTCTGCGGCTCCCAGGTCGGCAACTGGGCGGGTGACATCTGGTACAACTGGCCGGTCAGCCAGTGGGCGATGCGGGTCAAATATCACCTGACGCCGCAGTTGTACGCGCAGATCGGCGCGTTTGAGCAGAACTCGTCGAACCTGGATCGCGGCAATGGCTTCAAGCTGAGCGGCAGCGGCACCCAGGGCGCGGTCCTGCCGGTGGAACTGGTGTGGACGCCGAAGCTCAACGGCCTGCCGGGCGAGTACCGTGCCGGTTACTACTACAGCAGCGCCAGCGCCACCGATGTCTACAAGGACAGCAATGGCCAGCCTGCGGCCCTGACTGGCGAAGCCTACCGCAGCGCCTCGAGCAAACACGGCATGTGGCTGGGCCTTCAGCAGCAAGTCACCAGCGTCGCCAGCGACCACTCCCGCGGCCTGAGCCTGTTCGCCAACGGCACGATGCACGACAAGAAGACCAACGCCATCGACAACTACGTCCAGGCCGGCCTCGTCTACAAAGGCCCGTTCGACGCGCGCGCCCGGGACGACATCGGTTTCGCCATGGCCCGCGTCCACGTCAACCCGGCCTTTCGCAAGAATGCCGAGGCGACCAACCAGGCCAACGCCGTTTTCGACTTCGACAATCCGTCCTTCCTGCCGCCCCAGGACACCGAATACAGCGCCGAACTCTATTACGGCGTGCATGTGACCAACTGGCTGACCGTGCGCCCGAACCTGCAATACATCCGCCATCCTGGTGGCGTGAACGAGGTCGATGACGCGCTGATTGGCGGGATCAAGATTCAGTCTTCGTTCTGACCAACACCACAAAACCTTTGTAGGAGCGAGCTTGCTCCGGGCGGCGTTCCGACGATGGACGTCAACGATAACGCTTCGAGCCTGACACCCCGCGGCGTTCTCAGGTTTCTCGCGAGCAAGCTCGCTCCTACAGGGACTGCGTCAACCAAACCGGTTTTATCTGAACCCTGCCCGCGCCGGATCGTCATCTACAGTGAACTGGCGCGGGACTACTTGAAACGTCACGGAGAATCACACTATGAGCACTGATAGTGCCTTGGGTCGAAGCCGTCTATGGCCGACCCTGCTCGGCATACTGCTTCTACTGATGGGCCTGGCCATGCTGGCCGGGGGGATCAAGCTGAGCATGCTCGGCGGCTCGCTGTATTACCTGCTGGCCGGTATCGGCATCGCGCTGAGCGGCGTCCTGCTGATCGCCGCCCGCCGCGCCGCGCTGGGCCTGTACGCGCTGGTGCTGTTCGCCAGTACCCTGTGGGCGCTGTGGGAAGTCGGCCTGGACTGGTGGCAACTGGTGCCACGCCTGGCGCTGTGGTTCGCCCTCGGTGTGGTGATGCTGCTACCGTGGTTCCGTCGTCCATTGCTGATCAACGGCCCTGCCCCTATGGGCACTGGCGCCTTGAGCGTGGCCGTGGTCCTGGCCGGTGCCACCGCCGTGGCCAGCCAGTTCACCCATCCGGGCGAGACCTTGGGCGAGTTGGGTCGTGACTCGGCTGACATGACCAGCACTGCGCCGCAGATGCCCGAAGGCGACTGGCAGGCCTATGGCCGCAGCGAATTCGGTGACCGCTATTCGCCACTCAAGCAGATCACCCCGGCCAACGTCGGCAAGCTGCAAGAAGCCTGGCGTATCCAGACCGGCGATCTGCCAACCGCCGGTGATCCGGTGGAACTGACCAACGAAAACACCCCGCTCAAGGCCAACGGCATGCTCTATGCCTGCACCGCCCACAGCAAGGTGCTGGCGCTGGACCCGGACACCGGCAAGGAACTATGGCGTTTCGACCCGCAGATCAAGAGCCCGGTGGGCTTCAAGGGCTTCGCCCACATGACCTGCCGTGGCGTGTCGTACTACGACGAAGCGGCCTACGCCAAGTCTGAAAGCGCTGCTTCCGCAGTGATTTCCGAGGCCGGCAAAGCCGTCGCCCAGGCCTGCCCGCGTCGTCTGTACCTGCCAACCGCCGATGCACGCCTGATCGCACTCAACGCCGACACCGGCAAGGTCTGCGAAGGTTTCGGTAAAAACGGTGTGGTTGACCTGACTCAAGGCATCGGGCCGTTCACCCCCGGTGGCTACTACTCCACCTCGCCAGCAGCGATCACCCGTGACCTGGTGATCATGGGCGGCCACGTCACCGACAACGAGTCGACCAACGAGCCATCCGGTGTGATCCGTGCCTTTGACGTACACGACGGTCATCTGGTGTGGAACTGGGACAGCAACAATCCCGACGCGACCGAACCGCTGCCAGAGGGTGAACACTACAGCCGCAACTCGGCCAACATGTGGTCGCTGGCCAGCGTCGACGAAAAACTCGGCATGGTCTACCTGCCACTGGGCAACCAGACCCCTGACCAGTGGGGCGCAGACCGCACCCCGGGCGCCGAGAAGTTCAGTGCCGGCCTGGTCGCGCTGGACCTGGCCACCGGCAAGGTGCGCTGGAACTACCAGTTCACCCACCACGACCTGTGGGACATGGACGTCGGCAGCCAGCCAACCCTGCTGGACATGAAAACCGCCGACGGCATCAAGCCGGCTGTGATCCAGCCGACCAAGCAAGGCAGCCTGTACGTCCTCGACCGTCGCGACGGCACGCCGATCATCCCGATCAAGGAAATCCCGGCTCCGCAAGGCGCCGTGAAAGGCGACCACACCGCACCGACCCAGGCCCGTTCGGACCTGAACCTGCTGGCCCCGGAACTGACCGAAAAAGCCATGTGGGGCGCCAGCCCGTTTGACCAGATGCTGTGCCGCATCCAGTTCAAGGAGCTGCGTTACGACGGTCAGTACACCCCGCCGTCGGAACAGGGCAGCCTGATCTATCCGGGTAACGTCGGCGTCTTCAACTGGGGCGGAGTTTCGGTCGACCCGGTTCGCCAGATGCTGTTCACCAGCCCGAACTACATGGCCTTCGTCTCGAAAATGGTGCCTCGCGCCGAAGTCGCGGCCGGCAGCAAGCGCGAGAGCGAAACAGCGGGCGTGCAACCGAACACGGGCGCACCGTACGCGGTGATCATGCACCCGTTCATGTCGCCGTTCGGCGTACCGTGCCAGGCTCCGGCCTGGGGCTACGTGGCCGGCATCGACCTGACCACCAGCAAAGTCGTATGGAAACGCAAGAACGGCACCAGCCGCGACAGCTCGCCATTGCCTATCGGCCTGCCACTCGGCGTGCCAAGTATGGGCGGCTCGATGGTCACCGCCGGCGGCGTCGGCTTCCTCAGCGGCACGCTGGATCAATACCTGCGTGCCTATGACGTCAACACCGGCAACGAGCTTTGGAAATCGCGCCTGCCGGCTGGCGGTCAGGCTACGCCGATGACCTACACCGGCAAGGACGGCAAACAGTACGTGCTGCTGGTCGTCGGTGGCCACGGCTCACTGGGCACCAAAATGGGCGACTATGTGATCGCGTACAAACTGTCCGAGTAAGTTTTAGCGGCAGCTCATTAAAAGGCGACGCCCTCACAGGTGTCGCCTTTTTTATGGTCACCAACAACCACCGTAGGAGCTGCCGAAGGCTGCGATCTTTTGATTTTCCAGGATCAAAAAATCGCAGCCTTCGGCAGCTCCTACAAAGCACTGCGCAGCGCGTCGTACCGCAAGTCAAGCTAACCTGTCTCTGCGCTGAACACGCCTTCGAAACACCGCGTTGCAGAAAATGACCGTTGAAACCACCGCCAACCTGCCCCATCTAAGACCCATACCCATTGCGCAGGTGCCCCCATGAGCGACCAGCAGGAATTCCCCGAAGACCCGAGTGAATACGCCGATCCGGAAAACGCCCCACAGCACAAACCCGGCAAAGGCCTGGCCCTGCCCGGCCAGAACCTGCCGGACAAGGTCTACATCATCCCGATCCACAACCGACCGTTCTTCCCGGCCCAGGTCCTGCCGGTCATCGTCAACGAAGAGCCGTGGGCCGAGACGCTCGACCTGGTGGCCAAGTCCGAACACCACTCCCTGGCTCTGTTCTACATGGACACGCCCCAGGATGACCCGCGCCACTTCGATACCTCGGCCCTGCCGCTCTACGGCACGCTGGTCAAGGTGCACCACGCCAGCCGCGAAAACGGCAAACTGCAGTTCGTCGCCCAGGGCCTGACCCGCGTACGCCTCAAGACCTGGCTCAAGCATCACCGCCCGCCGTACCTGGTGGAAGTCGAATACCCGCACCAGCCCACCGAGCCGACCGACGAGGTCAAGGCCTACGGCATGGCGCTGATCAATGCGATCAAGGAACTGCTGCCGCTCAACCCGCTGTACAGCGAAGAGCTGAAGAACTACCTCAACCGCTTCAGCCCCAACGACCCGTCGCCGCTGACCGACTTCGCCGCCGCGCTCACATCGGCGACGGGCAGTGAGCTGCAGGAAGTCCTCGACTGCGTGCCCATGCTCAAGCGCATGGAAAAAGTCCTGCCGATGCTGCGCAAGGAAGTCGAAGTCGCGCGCTTGCAAAAAGAGATTTCTGCCGAAGTTAATCGCAAGATCGGTGAACATCAGCGTGAGTTCTTCCTCAAGGAGCAACTCAAGGTCATCCAGCAGGAGCTGGGACTGACCAAGGATGACCGCAGTGCCGATCTCGAACAGTTCGAACAGCGGCTGACCGGCAAAGTGCTGTCACCACAAGCGCAGAAACGCATCGAAGAGGAAATGAACAAGCTGTCGGTGCTCGAAACCGGCTCACCGGAGTATGCGGTCACCCGCAATTACCTCGACTGGGCGACCTCGGTGCCGTGGGGCGTCTACGGCGATGACAAACTCGACCTCAAGCACGCGCGCAAGGTGCTGGACAAACATCACGCCGGTCTCGACGACATCAAGGACCGCATCCTCGAGTTTCTCGCGGTCGGTGCCTATAAAGGCGAGATCAGCGGCTCCATCGTATTGCTGGTCGGTCCGCCGGGCGTGGGCAAGACCAGCGTCGGCAAATCCATCGCCGAGTCCCTGGGCCGGCCGTTCTATCGCTTCAGCCTTGGCGGCATGCGTGACGAAGCCGAGATCAAGGGCCATCGTCGCACCTACATCGGCGCACAGCCGGGCAAGCTGGTGCAGGCGTTGAAGGACGTCGAAGTGATGAACCCGGTGATCATGCTCGACGAGATCGACAAGATGGGGCAGAGCTACCAGGGCGACCCGGCCTCGGCGCTGCTGGAAACCCTGGATCCTGAGCAGAACGTCGAATTCCTCGACCACTATCTCGACCTGCGTCTGGACCTGTCGAAAGTGTTGTTCGTGTGCACCGCCAACACCCTCGATTCGATCCCCGGCCCGTTGCTGGACCGAATGGAAGTGATTCGCCTGTCGGGATACATCACCGAAGAAAAAGTCGCCATCGCCAAGCGTCACCTGTGGCCCAAGCAGCTTGAAAAAGCCGGCGTGTCCAAGGGCAGCCTGAGCATCAGCGACAGCGCGCTCAAGGCACTGGTCGACGGTTATGCCCGTGAAGCGGGCGTGCGTCAGCTGGAAAAAAACCTCGGCAAACTGGTGCGCAAAGCGGTGATGAAACTGCTCGACGAGCCGAAAGCGGTGATCAAGCTCGGGCCGAAAGACCTGGAGGCCTCGCTCGGCAAACCGGTGTTCCGCAACGAGCAGGTGCTGTCGGGTGTCGGCGTGGTCACCGGCCTTGCCTGGACCAGCATGGGCGGTGCGACCCTGCCAATCGAAGCCACACGCATCCACACCCTCAACCGTGGGTTCAAGCTCACCGGGCAACTGGGTGACGTGATGAAAGAATCGGCGGAAATCGCCTACAGCTACGTCAGCTCGCACCTGAAGTCCTATGGCGGCGATCCGAAGTTCTTCGACGAAGCCTTCGTCCACCTGCACGTGCCGGAAGGCGCCACGCCGAAGGACGGCCCGAGCGCCGGCGTGACCATGGCCAGTGCCCTGCTGTCGCTGGCGCGCAACCAGCCACCGAAAAAAGGCGTGGCCATGACCGGTGAGTTGACGTTGACCGGGCATGTCCTGCCGATTGGCGGGGTGCGGGAAAAGGTGATTGCGGCGCGGCGGCAGAAGATATTCGAGCTTATCTTGCCTGAGGCCAACCGAGGGAGCTTCGAAGAGCTGCCGGAGTATTTGAAGGACGGTATTACCGTGCATTTCGCCAAGCGGTTTGCGGATGTGGCGAAGGTGTTGTTCTGACAGTCATGTAGCGCCAGTACCACCGCTTTCGCTGGCAAGCCAGCTCCTACAGTGGTCGGCGGTGTTCACACAATGTGTGTTCACTGCAAAACCCTGTAGAAGCTGGCTTGCCAGCGAAAGCGTCAGTCCTGGCACTGCAGCCCTTGGCTGGCCATCACACTTTGTCTCATCTTAAGTTATGCTCGCCGTTCGTCGTGAACGCCGGAGCCCCTGAAGCCTATGTCCTCCATTCGCCTGCTTGCCCCCTTCGCCCTCGCCCTGCTGGCCGGATGTGCCACGCAACCTGCGCACAACGTGACAGTGGAAAACCAAAGCGAATGTCCGGTGAAACTCACCAACGGGCAAAACCTGATCCTGACCTTGCCGAGCAATCCGACCACGGGCTATCGCTGGGCGATCCAGGATTCGGCCGGCGGCGTGTTGCACGCCCTGGGGCCAGAGGTTTATCGAAACCCGGAAGATGCCGGCATCGTCGGCGCGGCCGGGGTCTCGACCTGGCGCTTTCAGGCTTTTGCGACCGGCACCGGGCGTTTGCGCCTGACCTCGCAACAGCCGTGGGCGCCGGAAGTGCTGCCGGTGGACTCGTTCGACTGCGCGATCTCGGTTAACTGACCGTGGGCTGGCTGATTCTGGCGCTGATGGGCGCGGTGACCTTTCTTTACGGCCTGAGCGTGCATGCGTCTCTGCTGTGCCTGCTGGTCAAACCGCTGCCCGTGCTGGCCTTGCTCGGCTGGTTGCATGACGCTCCGCCCGGTGAATATCGGCGCTGGATCAGCCTGGGGTTGATTTTCTCCCTGGTCGGCGACGTGTTGCTGGCGTGGCCGGGGGACTTGTTTGTATTTGGGCTGGGCGCGTTTCTGGTCGCTCATCTGGCCTATCTGAAAGCGTACTTGAGCGACTGCCGGCGTCTGGCGCTGTTGTCGCTGATTGTCGCCCTCGGTGTTGGTGCCGTACTGCTGGGGATCCTGATCAATCATGGACTGGGGCCATTGCTGGTTCCGGTGATCGTCTACGGTCTGGCCATCAGCGCCATGCTCTGGCGCGCACTGGCCCGGCTCGGCACCGAGGTGCCCAAGCGTTCGGCGCTGTGGGCAGCAGCGGGCGCAGTGGCGTTCGTGTTCTCCGACAGCGTGATTGGCATCAGCCGGTTTGTGGTGCCGTTCGATGCCGCGCCTTATGTGATCATCCTCAGCTATTGGCTGGGGCAATGGGGTATCACTGTCTCGGCTTTCAGCAAAAAAACGCAACCAGCATGAGAAAAAGATCGCAACCTGCGGCAGCTCCTACAGGGATCGCGTTTGCAGGGTAGGAGCTGCCGCAGGCTGCGATCTTTTGATTTGGCGCTTTATCAGACAACCCGCGCATCCCCGCGCCAACTTGGCTAAAATGCCGGCCTTTTCCACCTGCACCGCTGGAACCGCCGTGAGCAAAGAACCCGATCGCCTTTTCGCCCAGCCTTTGGCCCAGGTGCCTGACTTCGCCTTTAACGAGGACGTGGTGCGGGTGTTCCCGGACATGATCAAGCGCTCAGTGCCGGGCTATCCGACCATCGTCGAAAACCTCGGCGTGCTTGCCGCGCAGTTCGCCCAGCGGGACAGCGTGCTTTACGACCTGGGCTCGTCGCTCGGTGCCGTGACCCAGGCCCTGCGCCGGCACGTGCGCACCGATGGTTGCCGGGTGATCGCTGTGGATAACTCCGCGGCGATGGTCGAACGCTGCCGCGAGTACCTCAACGGGCAGGATTCGATGTTCCAGGAGTTGCTGCCGGTCGAGGTGATCGAAGGCGACATTCTCGCGCTGGAGTTCCAGCCGGCCTCGGTGGTGGCGCTGAACTTCACCCTGCAATTCATCGCCCCGGACCAGCGCACGGCGTTGCTGTCGCGCATCCGTCAGTCGCTGTTGCCCGGTGGTGCCCTGATCCTCTCGGAAAAACTGCGCTTCGAAGACGAGCAGGAACACGCACTGCTCACCGATCTGCACATCGCCTTCAAACGCGCCAACGGCTACAGCGAGCTGGAAATCGCCCAGAAACGCAGCGCCATCGAAAACGTCATGAAGCCCGACAGCCTCGAAGAACACCGCGAACGCCTGTTGGCCGCCGGGTTCTCGAAAGTCGTGCCGTGGTTCCAGTGTCTTAACTTTGCCTCGTTGATTGCCTTGCCATGATTGATCTGTCCCCCCTTGCCCGCCGTCTGGCCGGTACTCCACTGGCCGATTGGGCCAACACCCTGCAGGCGCAACTCGACAAGAAAATGGAAAAGGGTCATGGCGACCTGGAGCGCTGGCAAAGTGCGCTAGACGCTTTACCGAAGATCCAGCCAAGTGAAGTCGACCTGCTCAATGGCTTGAAGCTGGACACCGATTGCGACGATGAAACCCGCGCGCAAATGCGCACCGCATTGATGGGCCTGTCGCCATGGCGCAAGGGGCCGTTCGACCTGTTCGGCGTGCACGTCGACACCGAATGGCGCTCGGACTGGAAATGGTCGCGGGTCGCCCCGCACCTGGACCTGAAAGGCAAGCGCATCCTCGATGTCGGCTGCGGCAACGGCTACTACATGTGGCGCATGCTCGGCGCCGGTGCCGACAGTGTGATCGGTGTCGATCCGAACTGGCTGTTCTTCTGTCAGTTCCAGGCGGTGCAGCGTTACCTGTCCGAACCGAATGCCTGGCACCTGCCCTTCCCGTTCGAAGACCTGCCGCCAAACCTCGAAGGTTTCGACACAGTGTTTTCCATGGGCGTGTTCTACCACCGCCGCTCGCCGATCGAACATTTGCTGGCGCTGAAGGATTGCCTGGTCAAAGGTGGTGAACTGGTGCTGGAAACGCTGGTGGTCGAAGGCGACAAGCATCAGGTGCTGGTGCCGGAAGACCGGTACGCGCAGATGCGCAACGTGTGGTTCCTGCCGTCGGTGCCGGCGCTGGAGTTGTGGCTGCGTCGTGCCGGGTTCACGGACGTGAAGTGCGTGGATGTGAGCACCACCACGGTCGAGGAACAGCGCGGGACGCAGTGGATGAAGTATCAGTCGCTCAGTGACTTCCTCGATCCCGAGGATCACAGCAAGACCGTTGAAGGGCTGCCGGCGCCGATGCGGGCGGTCATTGTCGCCCGCAAGTAAACCCCAGTCTCCCAAACACCGAATAAACCTGTGGGAGCGAGCTTGCTCGCGATGAGGCCCTGTCAGTCAACAGAGATGTTGAATGTTAGTCCGCTATCGCGAGCAAGCTCGCTCCCACAGGGTCCGTGATTAGTCTGATGGTTTGGCGCGCCGGGCCTTGAAGAATTCGCTGAGCACCGCCCCACATTCCTCCGCCAACACCCCGCCTTCATACAACACCCGGTGATTCAAAAAGCCCTGGGTAAAGAACTGCCCCTGGCTCTGCACGATCCCGGCTTTCGGCTCCAGCGCGCCGTACACCACCCGCGCAATCCGCGAATGCACGATCAGGCCGGCGCACATGCTGCACGGCTCCAGCGTCACATACAGCGTGCTGCCCGGCAGGCGGTAGTTGCTCACGGCCTGGGCGGCGGCACGGATGGCGACCATCTCGGCGTGAGCGCTCGGGTCGCTGGCACTGATCGGGCAATTGAAGCCGCGCCCGATGATTTCCCCGTCCTGCACCAGCACCGCGCCCACCGGCACTTCGCCAAGGGCCGCACCTTGCGCCGCCAGTGCCAGGGCTTCGTGCATGAATTCGCGATCACGGCTGCGGTCGATGATGGCGGCGGGACGAATCTGACGCATCACGCCACCTCGATGGCGGCCATCAGGCCGGTTTCCATGTGGTCGATCACATGGCAGTGAAACATCCATACACCCGGGTTATCCGCCACCAGCGCTACCTGCGCGCGCTCGTTCTTGCCCAGCAGGTAGGTGTCGGTGAAATACGGAATGACCTTGTGCCGGTTCGAGGCAATGACCTTGAAACTCATGCCGTGCAGGTGAATCGGGTGTTGGTACTGAGTCATGTTCTTCAATTCGAAAATGTAGCTCCTGCCCTTCTCGAGCTTGGCAATCGGGCGGTCGGCGCAGGTCTTGTCGGTGATGTCCCAGGCCTTGCCGTTGATCTGCCACAGGCTCGGCGGCTTGCCGTTATCAACGTTGACCGATACCGAGCCGACCCATTCGAAATTGAAGTTGAGTTTCTCGGCATTGGCCAGGTCCGGCTCGGCGATCGGGTTGGCCGGCAGTGCCGGCGGCCACTCGGTCGGCGCATCGGCATTGGCCACCGAACGGAACGTACCCAGGCGTACCGGGCCGTTGCGCAGCGACAACTCCTCACCGGCCGGCGGGGCCTTGATCGCCAGGCAAATACGCATGCCCGGACCGAGCCAGTACTCCTTGCCGAGCGGTCGTGGCTCGACCGGGTTGCCGTCCAGTGCATAGATCTGCGCTTCGACGCCGGGAATGTTCAGGCGATAAGTCAGGGTGTTATCGAGGTTGAGCAGGCGTACACGGGTGATCTGCCCGGCCGGAAAGTCGATCACCGCTTGCGGCACGCCGTTGATGGTTGCCAGGCGCCCCGCCGTACCGCCACGGGCCGCTTCACGGGGAATGCTGAACTCGACGAAATTGCCGACGTCATCGACATGCCAGCTCTTGAGGCTCAAGGTCTTTTCATACTTGAAACCGGTCGGCTCACGCTCTTCGATGATCAACGGCCCCACCAGGCCACGGCCGAGCTCTTCGCTGCTGTTCACATGCGGGTGATACCAGTAGCTGCCGGCATCCGGCACGCGGAATTTGTAATCGAAGTATTCACCCGGCAGCACCGGCAGTTGCGAGACGTACGGCACGCCATCCATTTCCAGCGGCAGACGAATGCCGTGCCAATGAATGGTGGTGGCGACTGGCAGGTGGTTGATGAAGCGTACCCGCAACCATTCACCCTGGCGCACCCGCAACTCGGTCCCCGGTGCGGACGGGCCGAACGCCCAGGCCTGAGTCTTGTGCCCGGCCACCAGCTCAACGTCCAGCGGCGCAGCGATCAACTCGTAGTCATGACCGGCGTCAGCATCGGCCATCTTGCCCAGCCAGTAACGCGACGCGCCACCGGCTCCGACACCAACGACAACAAGACCGGCCAGGCCACCGAGGATTTGGCGACGGGTAAAGGACATGAACTCAACTACCTCACGTATCAACCACAGGCGAGGGGCCTGCAAAAGGCGAATACGATACACCTGCGGTTGAGAAACAGTAAGGGCAGCGCGGCGGATGGTCGCCACAAGAGCAAGATCAAAAGATCGTCCGAACGCGGCCCGAACCTTCGGCAGCTCCTACGGGGGGAGGGGCGGCCCCCCCCTCATCACAAAGGTCCGGTTATGGCTGAAGTCCGGTAATCAAATGCACAACCCCATCCTCCAGTAGCATCACGCCCGGCACCCCCGCAGCCGTTAGCGCCTGCCGATCCATTTGCACCACATCCCGCAACTCCACCCGCACCCGGGTCAGCGCCATCGGCTGTTGCGACTTGAGGTTATCCACACCGCCCAGCGCGGCCACGACATTCGGGGCCAAACCGCAATCAGGCTGAGCCACCACTTTCGGCTCATCCACCACCAGGTCCGGCGTCAAAGCTTTCCAGAACGCCCGCTGCATTTTCTCGAACATGCTCAGTTCTCCAGAACCAGTGAAGTATTGACCGTTGCCTCGTGGTGCTGCCGCAATGCCTCGCGTACCTGCTCGGCACTTTCCAGCCCCAGCACCTGCTGGGCGATGGCCTGACAATCCAGCAGGTCCACTTCGCGAACCGCCGCTTTGATCGCCGGAATCAACGGTACGCTCACCGACAGCTCATCCACGCCAAGCCCCAGCAACAGCGGTACCGCCAGTTTTTCCGAAGCCAGGGCGCCGCACACCCCGACCCATTTGCCATGGACATGAGCGGCTTTCATGGTGCTGGCAATCAAGCGCAGCACCGAGGGATGAAAACTGTCGGCCTGACTGGCCAGCCGTGGGTGATCGCGGTCCATGGCCAGGGTGTATTGGGTCAGGTCGTTGGTGCCGATGGAGAAGAAATCCACCTCGGGTGCAAACAGGTCAGCCATCAACGCCGCCGCCGGTACTTCGATCATGATCCCCAGTTTCGGCAGTTCCGTGAGCCCTGATGTCAGCGCCTCTTCTTCAAGCAGCTGACGGGCCAACCGCAACTCCGACAGCTGCGTGACCATCGGCAGCATGATGTGCAGGCGAGCCAGTCCGGCGCTGCTCAGAATTGCCTTGAACTGATCGCGCAACAGCTGCGGACGCTCCAGGCACAAACGAATTCCGCGCATACCCAAAAACGGATTGGTTTCGTGGTCCATCGGCACGTAGGCCAACGGTTTGTCACCGCCGACATCCAGGGTGCGCACCACCAGATTGCGCGCGGGCCCCAGGGCGCGGGCGATGGCGCTGTAGGTGGAAGCCTGCTCGTCATGGCTTGGCGCATGATTGCGATCCAGATAAAGAAACTCCGAACGCAACAGACCGACGCCCTCGCCACCCAGCGCCATCGCCTGTTCGGCTTCGGCTAGCGAAGCGATATTGGCGGTGATTTCAACGTGATGCCCATCACGGGTACAGGCAGCCAGCCCTGCATTGGCCAGCTCGTATTGCTGGCGTTTCTTTTGCTGCTGACGATGGGTTTGCAACTGCTCGATGGCGGTCAGTTCAGGATCCAGCTGCAACTCGCCCTTGTCGGCATCGAGCAACACCCGCGTGCCGTTGGCCAGTGCCAGCACCTGAACCGGCAAGCCGCAGATCGCCGGCAGACCAGCGGCCCGGGCCAGAATCGCGACGTGGCTGGTGGCGCCACCGCCGACCGTGGCAAATCCCAATACCTTGCAGGTATCGAGCCCGGCGGTCTGGGACGGCGTCAGTTGCTCGGCGATCAGGATCGCGCCGTCAGGCAACTCCAGCACGCAGTCCTGCACGCCCAGGATCTGTTTGAGTACCCGTTGACTCACATCCGCCAGATCTGCCGCCCGTTCCGCCAACAGCGCATTGCCCCGGCCCAGGAACATGGTTGCCGCCGCCTCGGTGGCCGCGCGCCAAGCGAACGCCGCGCTTTTACCTTCGTCGATCAGCTCATGGGCCGCTCCTAACAAGGCCGGATCGTCAAGCAGTTCCTGATGCGCCTTGAAGATGTCCGACTGCGCGCGGCCAACAGCGTTGTCACACAACTGCTGCAAGACCTGCCATGCCTCGGCCAGGCCCCGGGCCAAGTGATCGCGTTCAGCATACGCAGTAGTGCCGAGTTCATTCACTTCCAGTTTTTGTTCGGTTATCTGCACCACTTGGCCAAACGCCGATCCGGCCGATGCACAAACTCCACGCAACACTGTCAGCGATGAGGCCACAGTCCCCTTCGCATCAACCTGCGTCGAGGCCGCGCCTGCTTCACCGCAGCCTGTCACCAGCAGCTCGGTCAATGTCTTGATCGCCGCTTCGGCATCCGGGCCCGCCGCGCTGACTTGCACAACATCGCCGTGAACGGTCTGCAACGCCATGATCGCCACCAGGGATTTCGCGTTCACGCTGTTATGCTGTTTATGCAGGAAAATACTCGCTGAAAACCTCTTGGCGGCCTGGGCGAACACCGCCGCCGGGCGGGCGTGCAAGCCGTTCGGATTAGCCAGCGTCACCGGTTTGGAGAACAGCGCCTCGCCCTTCTCCGGCACCGCTTCATCCATTATCTGATCGGCCGTATTCAAACCCAACAACGGTTGGCCGCTGTCCACCAGGCCCGTTTCGGGTACCAACCAAGTGAACGGCTCGCCACTGACCACCAGCATCAATGTCAACAAACTGCGCGCATGCAAGGCGATGTAATCGGCATCGAACTCGATCAGCGACTGCCCAACGTCAACCTGCTGCCCCTCCACCACCAGCCGGGTAAACCCCTTGCCCGCCAGGTTCACGGTGTCGAGGCCAATGTGCAGCAACACTTGCACGCCGTTCTCCCCTGTGATGCTGACGGCATGCCCGCTGGCCTGCACATTGCTGATGATCCCGGCCAGTGGCGCGCACAAGGTGTTTGAAGTCGGATCGATGCACAAACCGTCACCGATCACGCGACTGGAAAACACCGGATCAGGCACAAGGTCCAGAGGCATCAATACGCCGGACAAGGGCGCGTGCAGTTGCAATTGTTGGGGTGTGGCCATGACGTCACCTGCTGTTTTGTTCTTTATAAAAGACGCTGGGATATTGCGGTACCGGGGTTATGCGGCGTTTATTTCCACCAGTACTCGACCTGCAATCCGACGTTCGCACCGTGTCGCGCCGTGCCGAAGGTGCCGGTGTCGGACAACGCCGAACCCGCCGCCAGTTCGTTGGCCGCCCGTTTGGCCGCCTCGTTCCAGCTGGCATAGGTGTAATACAGACGCACCTCGGGGCGCGCCCAGAATTCCGGGCCCTTGGGCGACCAGGTCGGGGCGAAGGTGAACTTGCTCAGCTTGCGCGTCCCGCCCGTGGCTTCGACCTGATCGTGGCCCAGTTCGGTCACCAGTTTGAACTGCTCGGTGATCGCATACACCGGGCGAATCCCAAGGGAAATCCAGTTCTGGTCAGCGCCATCCGGGCGAATGTCTTTCTGATAGACCGCTTCGACCTGCCCGCCAAATCGTGGCGTCACTTGCCAGTCAAAGAACTCCACCACCCGGTAGCTTTTGCTGCTGTCGTCCAGCTTCACGTTGCCGGTATAACCCAACCCGGTGCCGGGGCCTTCACCGTACTGAAAGGCCAGTTTGTTCTTGCCGCCCAGAAAGCCCTTCTGCACATGCTGAGTGGTGATCGCCCAACCACGATGAGCGTCGCGGCTGTCGGGTTTGTCGATGTAGCTCAGGCCAAACTCCAGCTCACCGCCGGGGTTGGTCTGAAAACCTGCGACGTTGAAATCCTGCCGGGTGACATAATCCTTCTGGTACAGGTTGTCCTTGCGCGAAAAGGCGTAGCTGTACTTCAGATCGCCGATCAGCACATCTTCGATACCGCCGCCGGTAGCGCTCTGGTTCCAGTAATAGAAGTCGGAAATGTGGATATCGTTCCGTTTGTAGTAACGCCGACCGGCCCACAGCGAACCGCCGTTGAGGCTGGGCATGTTCGACCATTGCGCGTACATCTGGGGCATGCGCACCGAGCCGTTGTCACCGTTGAACGTCAGGTCCTTGTCGTACTGGTTATACAGCGATGCCATGCCGTCGACGCTGAGCACCGAACCATCGTCCAGGGTGTACAGATCCTGGCGCAGTTCAAGTTCAGCGTACTGCTCACATTCGTTACCCAAGCGGTATTTGGTCTGCGCTCCCTGCAACTGGAAACACTGCTGCTTACCGCTGTTAACCGAGGTCCCGACGCCGCTACGCAAGTAACCGGAGAACTCCAGCGCCTGGGCCGACAGTGGTAATGCCAGGCACACGCCCGCCGCTACAAGGCTGCGATTTATTGTTGTTTTCAAGAACCACCTCATTATTTTTATTGTGTGATGCAGCAAAATCGGCGCGCAAAACTCCCCCGCGCAGCGTTCTGCGTGTTTTTTGAAACGGTGCTTTTATTGGTTAAGGGCTAGTGGTCAGTCAGGTGCAGCACGAACGACTCGAACGGCCGTAAAAACACCTGCTGATTGCGCAGCGGACAGTCCCGGCAGTTACTGATCACCAGCCGTTGCGCCATCGCCGGGTTGATCACGTCAGCCGGCAGTTCGACTTCGCACGGCGTGCCGTAGAAGTTGTTCAGCACAAGCAAACGCTCGCCATGGCCTTCACGCACATACGCCCAGATTTGCGTGTGCTCAGGCAACAACTGCCGATACACACCGTAGGACATCAGCGTTTCACGGCGGCGCAGGGCGATCAGCTGACGGTAGTAATGCAACACAGAATCCGGGTCGTCGAGTTGGTGGGCGACGTTGATCTGCGCCGCGTTGGCCGGCACCCCGATCCATGGTTCGGCAGCGCTGAAACCGGCGTTAGGCTCGGCGTTCCAGTGCATGGGCGTGCGACCGTTGTCCCGGGACTTCTGCATGATCGCCGCCATGTTGTCGGCGTCGCTGCTACCTGCCTCGCGCTTGAGCCGGTGAATGTTCAGGGTTTCGACATCGCGGTACTGATCGATGTGATCGAACCCCGGATTGGTCATGCCCAGTTCTTCACCTTGATACACAAACGGCGTGCCCTGCAGGAAATGCAGCGCCGTACCGAGCATCTTCGCCGACACCACCCGATGCTCACCGTCATGACCAAAACGCGAGACCACCCGCGGCTGATCGTGGTTACACCAGAACAGTGCGTTCCAGCCGCCGCCGGCCTGCATGCCGGTTTGCCAGTCGGAGAGGATGCGCTTGAGTGCGAGGAAGTCGAAATCGGCGCGAATCCACTTTTGCAGGTTCGGGTAATCAACCTTCAAGTGATGAAAGTTGAAGGTCATCGAGAGCTCTTTCGACTCTGGCCGTGAATAGCGGATGCAGTGTTCCAGGCTGGTGGATGACATCTCGCCGACGTTGATCAGGTCATGGCCTTCGAACACTTCACGGTGCATTTGCTGCAAGTAGTCGTGGACGTTCGGGCCGTCGGTGTAGAAGCGCCGACCGTCGCTGTTGTCCTCGGGGAAATCCGCTGGTTTGGAAATCAGGTTGATCACGTCCAGACGGAAACCACCCACGCCTTTGTCGCGCCAGAAACGCATCATCTTGAAGACTTCGGCACGCACCTGGGGGTTGTCCCAGTTCAGGTCGGCCTGCGTGTGGTCGAACAAGTGCAGGTAGTATTGACCGGTCTGGGCCTCGTACTCCCAGGCCGAACCGCCGAACTTGGATTCCCAGTTGTTCGGCTGGTCGCGCCAGATGTAGAAGTCGCGGTAAGGGTTATCGAGGCTGCTGCGGGCCTGCTGGAACCAGGTGTGTTCGATCGAGGTGTGATTGACCACGATGTCGAGCATCAATTTGATCCCGCGCTTGCCGGCCTCGGCGATCAGCAACTCGCAGTCGGCCATGGTCCCGTAGCTCGGGTCGATGGCGTAGTAATCGCTGATGTCGTAACCGTTGTCGCGCTGGGGTGAACGCAGGAACGGGGTGATCCACAGGCAATCGACACCCAGCCAGTGCAGGTAATCGAGCTTGGCCACGACGCCGAGCAAATCCCCCGTGGGGTTGCCGGCGTGGCTGTGAAAACTCTTCGGGTAGATCTGGTAGATCACCGAACGTTGCCAGTCTTGCATGGCGCTATTTCCTTTTTGAATATGTACTGGCCCCGTAGGAGCTGCCGAAGGTTCGGCAGCTCCTACGGGCGAATGCGATCTATCAGGCGACCCGATACCCGGGCCGGACAATCTTCATGCTCAACCCGCAGGTCAGAACAAACGGCACGACCATGGCAATCACCATCCCGATCACGAACATCGGAATGAACTGCGGAATGATCGAGATGAAACCGGGCAATCCGCCGACGCCGATCGCCGAGGCCTGGACCTTGTTCAGCGACAGGAAAATGCTGCCCAGCGCCGAGCCGATCAGGGCCGCATAGAACGGAAACTTGTAGCGCAGGTTGACCCCGAACATGGCCGGTTCGGTGATGCCGAAGTAGGCAGAAATCGCCGAGGTCGAGGCCATGCTCTTGTCCCGCACACTGCGGGTCATGTAGAACACCGCCAGTGCCGCGCTGCCCTGGGCGAGGTTGGACATGACGATCATCGGCCAGATGAATGTGCCGCCCTGAGTGGAGATCAGTTGCAGGTCGACCGCGAGAAACATGTGGTGCATGCCGGTGATCACCAGCGGTGCATAGAGCAGCCCGAAAATCGCGCCGCCGACCATGGGCGCCAGGTCGAACAGGGTGACCACGCCTTCGGTGATGAGAATCCCCAGATGACGGGTTACCGGGCCAATCACCGCCAGCGCCAGCACACCGGTGACGACGATGGTAGTGATCGGCACCACCAGCAATTGCACCGCGTTAGGCACCCGCGCCCGCAGCCACTTTTCGATCACGCTCATCACGTAGGCCGCCAGCAGGATCGGTAGGATTTGTCCCTGATAACCGACTTTCTCGATCTGAAACATACCGAGGATGTCGAAGTACGGCAGGCTTTGCCCCTCCAGCCCCGCCACTGCTTTGCCGTAGTTCCAGGCATTGAGCAGATCCGGGTGCACCAGCATCAGGCCGAGCACAATGCCGAGGATTTCGCTGCCGCCAAAGCGCTTGGCCGCCGACCAGCCCACCAGCGCCGGGAGAAACACGAACGAGGTGTTGGCCATCAGGTTGATCAGGCTCCAGAGCCCGTCAAGCTTAGGGTAGGCATCGAGCAGGGTCTTGCCCTCGATGAACATGCCCTTGGCGCCGATCAGGTTGTTGATGCCCATCAGCAGGCCGGCAATGATCAGCGCCGGGAGGATCGGCATGAACACGTCGGAAAATACCCGCACCAATCGCTGCATCGGGTGGATCTTGTCGGCGCTTTTTTGTTTAACGTCGGCGATGGTCGAGGCGGCGAGACCGGTTTGCCGGCGCAGCTCGGCGTAGACCTTTTCCACTTCGCCGGGGCCGATGACCACCTGGAACAGGCCGCCGGTAAAGAACGAGCCTTTGACCAGATCGATCTGGTTCAGCGTGGCGCTGTTGACCAGGCTCGGGTCCTTGAGGGCCAGGCGCAGCCGTGTGACGCAATGCGCGGCCTGCTCGAGGTTGTCGCTGCCACCGAGGTTGTGCAGCAGCTCAGTGACGATATTCGGATAGTCGTGGCTCATGCTTGTTCTTCCACTGTAGTTTTTTGTTATTGGCAGCACGCCGAAACGAAAAGTACTCGTCTGTACGAGTTATTGCAACAACTCGTACAGACGAGTTTGATTTTGTTTATCCTGAACCTGACAGGCAGCGATATTTCCTACATCCGAAGTCAAAGAAACCCAAAGCCGCATGGACAAACCCCTACCCTGCCCTTAAGGTTCGAAACCTTGAGCACAGCGCGGCATAGAGCCATCCCCATGAGTAAATACAACCAGATCTACAGCGATCTGCTTGCCAGCATCACGACCGAACGTCTGGAACGCGGCGCCCGATTGCCCTCCGAAACCGAACTGATGGACAGCTATCAAGCCAGCCGCGGCACCGTACGCAAGGCCATCGAGCAATTGCAGGAGCGCGGTTTTGCGCAGAAAGTCCATGGCAAAGGCACCTTCGTGCTGTCGACCAACCCGATCGAATTTCAGCTCGGCGGTATCGTCAGCTTCCAGGAAACCTACCCGCGACTGGGCAACGACGTCAGCACCGAGGTGGTCGAATTCACCCAGATTCCCCTCGAAGGCCCACTGCTCGAACACATCAAGGCTGAAGAAGGCAGCCTGATCACGCGGATCAAGCGCGTGCGGCGAATCGACGGCAAACGGGTGATCCTCGACATCAACCATTTCGTCAGCGACGTGATTCCCGGCCTGTCCCGCGACATCGCCGAACAATCGATCTACGCCTTCATCGAGCAGACCCTGCAACTGCAAATCGCCTACGCCCAGCGCACCATCGAAGCGGTGCCCCTCAGCAAGGACGACCAGCAACACCTGGACCTCGACGGCCAGAGCCATGTGATCGTGGTCAGCAACCAGACGTTTTTGCAGGATGGGAGGCAGTTCGAGTACACCGAATCGCGGCATACGCTGGATAAGTTCTACTTTTCGGATGTGGCTCGGCGCTGAAACGCAAAAGGCCGTGTGAACTCACGTTCACACGGCCTTTTTTAAAGCGATCAAACCATCAAGGCTTGTGCAGGATCACTCCCACTCAATCGTCGCCGGCGGCTTGCTCGACACGTCGTAAGTAACGCGGGAGATGCCTTCGATTTCATTGATGATGCGGCCGCTGACAGTTTCCAGCAGTTCGTAAGGCAGGTGTGCCCAACGCGCGGTCATGAAGTCGATGGTTTCCACGGCACGCAGGGCCACGACCCAGGCGTAACGACGGCCATCGCCAACCACGCCAACCGATTTCACCGGCTGAAACACCACGAACGCTTGGCTGACCTTGTGGTACCAGTCGGCCTTGCGCAGTTCTTCGATGAAGATGTGGTCGGCGCGGCGCAGCAGGTCGGCGTATTCCTTCTTCACTTCGCCGAGGATGCGCACGCCCAGGCCCGGGCCCGGGAACGGGTGACGGTAGACCATGTCGTATGGCAAGCCCAGTTCCAGGCCCAGACGACGGACTTCGTCCTTGAACAGCTCGCGCAGGGGTTCAACCAGCTTGAGGTTCATTTCTTCCGGCAAGCCGCCCACGTTGTGGTGCGACTTGATCACGTGGGCCTTGCCGCTTTTCGCGCCAGCCGACTCGATCACGTCCGGGTAGATGGTGCCCTGGGCCAAGTACTTGATGTTGTCCAGCTTGCAGGATTCGGCATCGAACACGTCGATGAAGGTACGGCCGATGATCTTGCGTTTCTTCTCCGGGTCGGCTTCGCCGGCCAGGTTGCCCAGGAACTGCTCTTCGGCGTTGGCGCGGATCACCTTGACGCCCATGTTCTCGGCGAACATGGCCATCACTTGCTCGCCTTCGTGCAGGCGCAGCAAGCCGTTGTCGACGAATACGCAAGTCAGCTGGTCGCCGATGGCCTTGTGCAGCAGTGCGGCAACCACAGACGAGTCCACGCCGCCGGACAGGCCGAGCAGGACGTTGTCGGTGCCAACCTGGGCGCGAACCTGGGCGATGGCGTCTTCAGCGATCTTCGACGGGGTCCAGAGTGCTTCGCACTCGCAGATGTCGAGGATGAAGCGCGACAGGATGCGACCGCCCTGCTTGGTGTGGGTCACTTCCGGGTGGAACTGCACGCCGTAATAGCGACGCTCGTCGCTGAACATGCCGGCGATCGGGCAGCTCGGGGTGCTGGCCAGGATATGGAAGTCTTCCGGCATGCGGGTGACCTTGTCACCGTGGCTCATCCACACGTCGAGGCCGAACAGGCCGTCGGCGTCGATGTGGTCTTCGATGCCATCGAGCAGGCGGCTCTTGCCGACCACGTCTACGCGGGCATAACCGAACTCACGCAGCTCGGAACCTTCAACCTTGCCACCCAGTTGCTCGGCCATGGTCTGCATGCCGTAGCAGATACCGAAGACCGGCACGCCCAGATCGAAAACGGCTTGCGGGCAGCGCGGGCTGTTGGCTTCGTGAACCGACTCCGGGCCGCCGGCGAGGATGACGCCTTTAGGAGCGAATTCGCGGATCGCATCTTCGTCCATATCGAACGGGTGCAGTTCGCAGTACACGCCGATTTCACGCACGCGGCGGGCGATCAGTTGGGTGTACTGGGAACCGAAGTCGAGGATCAGGATGCGGTGAGCGTGAATGTCGAGGGCCATGATTCAGTCTCGTCTAAAAAATTCGGAAACAGTCGTGATTCAGAAACAACTCGGGGCTGAATAAAACAGCCCCGGTTGCTTAGCTTGTTGCTTGAAGGCTCAACCTACGCGGTAGTTTGGCGCTTCCTTGGTGATCTGCACGTCGTGAACGTGGGATTCGGCCATGCCGGCGCCGGTGATCCGCACGAACTCAGGCTTGGTGCGCATCTCTTCGATGTCGGCGCTACCGGTGTAGCCCATCGATGAACGCAGGCCGCCCATCAGCTGATGGATGATGGCGCTCAGGGTTCCCTTGTACGGAACACGCCCTTCGATACCTTCCGGAACCAGCTTCTCGGCGCCTGCCGAGGAGTCCTGGAAGTAGCGGTCGGAGGAACCCTGGGCCTGGGACATGGCGCCCAGCGAACCCATGCCGCGGTAAGCCTTGTACGAGCGACCCTGGAACAGTTCGATCTCGCCTGGCGCTTCTTCAGTACCGGCGAACATCGAGCCCATCATCACGCAGGAAGCACCGGCTACGATGGCCTTGGACAGGTCACCGGAGAAACGGATGCCGCCGTCGGCGATCAACGGTACGCCAGTGCCTTCAAGGGCAGCGGCAACGTTGGCGATGGCACTGATTTGCGGCACGCCGACACCGGCGACGATACGGGTGGTGCAGATCGAGCCAGGGCCGATACCGACCTTGACTGCGTCAGCGCCAGCTTCGGCCAGGGCCTTGGCGGCAGCGCCGGTGGCGATGTTGCCGCCGATGACCTGCACTTCAGGGAAATTCTGCTTGACCCAGCGAACGCGGTCGATCACGCCCTTGGAGTGACCGTGAGCGGTGTCGACTACCACCACGTCAACGCCAGCAGCGACCAGCGCGGCAACGCGGTCACCGGTGTCTTTACCGGTGCCGACTGCTGCGCCAACACGCAGACGACCTTGATCGTCCTTGCTGGCCAGCGGGTAAGCCTTGGCTTTTTCGATGTCGTTGACGGTCATCATGCCCTTGAGGGCGAACTTGTCGTCGACGATCAGCACGCGCTCGATGCGGTGCTTGTGCAGCAGTTCACGCACATCGTTCTTGTCGGCGCCTTCCTTGACCGTGACCAGACGCTCTTTAGGCGTCATCACTTCACGGACAGTGGCTTCCAGACGGTTCTCGAAACGCACGTCACGGGAGGTGACAATGCCGACCAGGTCGCCATTGTGCAGCACCGGAACGCCGGAGATGTTGTGCATGCGGGTCAGTTCGAACAACTCGCGCACGGTGGCGTCGGCGACGATGGTGATCGGGTCCTTGACCACACCGGCTTCGTAACGCTTGACCTTGCGGACTTCGGCAGCTTGCTGCTCGATGGTCATGTTCTTGTGGATGATACCGATACCACCTTCCTGAGCCATGGCGATTGCCAGACGGGCTTCAGTGACGGTGTCCATGGCAGCGGAAACCAGTGGAATATTCAGCTCGATGCCACGGGTAAGGCGGGTCTTGAGACTGACTTCGTTAGGAAGCACCTCGGAATAACCGGGCACTAGGAGAATGTCGTCGAATGTCAGAGCTTCTTGGCTGATACGCAGCATCGCGGGGGCTCCCGAGCGGGAAAATGGAAGCGCGCCATTATAGTCGGACACCCCCTCGGGTTCAATGTAAAACTCTATCTATTATCGACCTTATAGATATACGGAACATATCGCCCCTGTAGGAGCTGCCGCAGGCTGCGATCTTTTGATCTTGTTTTTTAAAAATCAACATCAAAAGATCGCAGCCTGCGGCAGCTCCTACAGGGGATGCAGTGTTCAAAGTTCGACTTTCACCCAGCTGACCGGCTGATCGAGCCAATCGGCGAATTCATCGATAAAACTCTGCTTGAACCCGGCTTCGGCCCAATTATTGAAGATGAAGCCGAGGTTGGAGAAGCCGCATTCCTGCAGGAACAGGAAGCCGTTGATGTCGTCTTCATGCCCGCATTCGGGGCAGGTGAAGTTGTCGGTGCGCCCCGGCATCCAGTCTTCCAGGCTTTCGAACAGGGCTTCACCGACTTCCTTGCGGCACTCGGCGCAGCCCGCTTCTTCAAGGAAACCCTTGGCTGGCGTATAGATGCAGCGCTTGGTGATGATCTCCAGGCCATTGATCGGCTCGCCGAACGGCAGGGCTTCGGGGTGCAGGACCACTGCGCGGGCACCGTCGGCGATGGCGTGGGCCATGCGATTGCCGGTGCGGCCGCAAGTGGTCAGCTCCTCCTCGATGATGTTCTTGCGCACCAGCCAGCGCACAATCGCCCGGGCCCGAGGCTCGTGCACCGGCAGGGTGGAGATTTTCGGCACGATGATGCTTTGCGAATTCATGGGGTACAGGCCTGAAGAATGACCTGTAGGAGCGAGCCTGCTCGCGATGGACTCAAGAGCACCGCGGGGAACCAGACTCCCCGCGTTATCGTTAACGACCATCGCGAGCAGGCTCGCTCCTACAGTGAAATGTGGCGAGCCTATAGAAGGTATAGGCCCGCCATAGCTGTTTTTACAGTTCTACGACAACCGCCTGCGAAGCACGGGTCGCCTTGGCGCGGGCGGTTTCGATCGATTCGTCGCGGGCCAGGGCCACGCCCATGCGGCGTTGACCGTTGACTTCAGGCTTGCCGAACAGGCGCAGCGCGGTATCCGGCTCGCTCAAGGCCGCACCCAGGTTGGCGAAAGCGGTCTGGGTCGACTGCCCTTCCACCAGGATCACCGCCGAGGCCGAAGGCCCGAACTGACGGATTAACGGAATCGGCAGACCGAGAATGGCCCGAGCGTGCAGGGCGAACTGCGACAGGTCCTGGGAGATCAGGGTGACCAGGCCGGTGTCGTGCGGGCGCGGCGAGACTTCGCTGAACCACACCTGATCACCTTTTATGAACAGCTCGACACCGAACAGACCACGGCCACCCAGGGCTTCGGTCACGGCTTTGGCGACACGTTCGGATTCAGCCAGGGCAATCGGGCTCATGGCTTGCGGCTGCCAGGACTCCTGATAGTCGCCCTTCTCCTGACGGTGGCCGACCGGCGCGCAGAAGGTGGTGCCGCCGACGTGGCGCACGGTCAGCAGGGTGATTTCGTAGTCGAAATCGATGAAGCCTTCGATGATCACCCGACCTTTACCGGCACGGCCACCTTCCTGGGCGTAGTCCCAGGCTTTCTGCACGTCATCGACGCTGCGCAACAGGCTCTGGCCCTTGCCCGAGGAACTCATGACCGGCTTGACCACACACGGGAAACCGAGGTCTTCGACGGCTTTGCTGTAGTCCTCGAAGGTGTCGGCGAAATGGTACGGCGAGGTTGGCAGGTCCAGTTCTTCAGCGGCCAGGCGACGGATGCCTTCGCGGTTCATGGTCAATTGCGCGGCGCGGGCAGTCGGGATCACGTTGAAACCTTCGGCCTCCAGTTCCACCAGGGTAGCGGTGGCGATGGCTTCGATTTCCGGCACGATGAAGTGCGGCTTCTCGGCTTCGATCACGGCGCGCAAGGCCGCACCATCGAGCATGTTGATCACGTGGCTGCGGTGCGCCACCTGCATGGCCGGCGCATTGGCGTAGCGGTCCACGGCAATCACTTCAACGCCCAGGCGTTGCAGCTCGATCACCACTTCCTTGCCCAACTCGCCACAGCCACACATCAATACGCGGGTCGCGGTGGGCGACAATGGAGTTCCGATACGGGTCATCTGAAGGTCCTCAAGGAGCGGATCATCGAGGGAAGCGCGCTTCCCATGGGGAGAAAGCGCGGCATTTTACATGAACTTCAGCTGACGACAGCCTGTTTGCGCAGGCGCCAGGCCATGATCAGCCACACGGCGGTGACCCCGGCGAACTTCGAACCCAGGGCGGTGAGGATCACCCCCGGCATCAGGGCATCGATCATGCCGAAAAAGATAAAGGTATCGAGGGGAATACTCAGGGCCGAACTTATCCACAGGCGATCATGCAGCGCACGTTTGGTGATGCTGAACACCAGCCAGTCGATGCACTCGGAAACCGCGAAGGCCGTGGCGCTGGCCAGAGCGATGGACGGATCAGAGGTGACATAGGACAACACCAGTGCCGCCAGCATCGCCACGAGGGCGCCATGCCCGAAACGGGCTTGCACCATGTCGCGCAACACAAACACCAGCCCGCCCCAGGCCGACCAGATGATGTCCAGGTCCGGTGCGGTGGAAAAGGCATAGTTGATCAGCACGACGCTGCTGATGTAGGCGATCAGGAAGAGCATGGGCGGGAAATACCTGGCAATTTGACGCACAGGATACTGTAGGAGCGAGCCTGCTCGCGATGGGCGTGAACGATAACGCGGGGAGTCTGGTTCCCCGCGGTGTTCTTGAGTCCATCGCGAGCAGGCTCGCTCCCACAGTCGACCGCATTCCCATGTAGGAGCGAGCTTGTTCCGGGGCGAATTCAGCTATCGGATTTGGAAGGGAGCATCCAGATCAACCCGCTGGCCTTGGCCCGCTCATGACACAACCCCAGCACCTTGCGCCGCTCGTCGTTGTCCATGCGGCTCCAGCGGGTAATCTCCTCCACCGTGCGTTGGCAACCGGTGCAGATATCATCGTCGTCCAGCGCACAAATGCTCACGCAGGGCGATGCCACCGGGCGTTCGGTGGTGGTCATTGTTCCTGCTCGGCCAGATCGCGGGCATAACGCTGCGAGTTGTGCACGTAGTGAGCAGCGCTGGCTTCCAACATCTTGATTTGCGGCTCGGTCAGTTCGCGCACCACCTTGCCCGGTGAGCCCATGACCAGCGATCCGTCCGGAATCTCCTTGCCTTCGCCGATCAGCGAGTTGGCGCCGATGATGCAGTTCTTGCCGATCTTCGCGCCATTGAGAATCACCGCGTTGATCCCGATCAGGCTGTAGTCGCCGACGGTGCAGCCGTGGAGCATGGCGTTATGGCCGATGGTCACGCCAGTGCCGATGGTCAGCGGGTAGCCCATGTCGGTGTGCATCACGGTGCCGTCCTGGACGTTGCTGTTCTTGCCGATCAGGATCAACTCGTTGTCGCCACGCAATACGGCGTTGAACCAGACGTTGGCGCCCTCTTCCAGCTTGACCTTGCCCACCAGCACGGCATTGGGTGCGACCCAGCTCTGTGGATGGGTTTCGACGCGGGCGTCGCCCAGGCGGTATTTCATCTGTGTTTCCTCAAGGCTCAGGCGGGCTTTTTGGCCATTCGAACGATGGCTTCAGGTATCGATAAAGCTTTTGGGAGGCTGATGCAGGCTGATTTTGGCGTCATACAGCAGGTTGATCAACTCGACGATCATGATCGCCGTCAGCCCCCAGATCTTGTATTCACCATAGCGATAGCTCGGCACGTACCAGCTGTGGCCCTGATAATCGATGCGATGGGTATGTTCGCGGGGGTCTTTGCGGAAGAACTCCAGGGGCACGCTGAACACCGCGGCAATCTCGGCATCGTTGGCCCGGTATTCGACAAAATCCGGGATCACCCCGACATAGGGCGTGACCTGGATGCCATGCAGGCTGATCAGCGGGCTGAGCGGGCCGATCACCTCGACCAGCCCCGGCGGCAGGCCGATCTCTTCTTCGGCTTCACGCAGGGCGGTGAAAATCAGGTCCGGGTCTTCAGGGTCACGACGCCCGCCGGGAAAGGCAACTTCGCCGCCATGGGTCGACAGGCCGCTGGCACGCAGGGTCAACACCAGCTCAGGCTCGTCACTGCGGGTGATGGGCACCAGCACCGCGGCCTCGGGAAAACGACGGTCGGTCTCCAGTGTGCGTGGTGTGTGGTTACTAACCCGATGCAGTAGCTCGTCCAGCATGAGTGTTCTCGATCTGTGCCCTACCCGGCATCATGCACCAATCGCTGCGGTCGCCCAACCCCCGCAGCAGCCCCATGTCGCGAAACGACAACTTGCCGACAGACACTGCCGCACGCCAAGATAGGCGCAGCATTCAGGAACCCCAGCATGAAATTTTGCAGCCAGTGCGGTAACCCGGTGACCCAGCGCATTCCCGAAGGCGATTCGCGCCTGCGTTTTGTCTGCGACAGCTGTCAGGCCATTCACTACCAGAACCCCAACATCGTCGCCGGCTGCGTGGCGACTTGGGGCACCCGGGTGTTGCTGTGCCGACGGGCCATCGAGCCACGTCGCGGCTACTGGACCCTGCCCGCCGGTTTCATGGAGAACGGCGAAACCATCGAGCAGGCAGCCATTCGCGAAACCGCCGAGGAAGCCTGCGCCCGGGTGCGCAACCTGAGCATCTATACCCTGATCGACGTGCCACACATCAGCCAGGTGCATGTGTTCTTCCGGGCCGAACTGGCGGACCTGGACTTCTCTGCCGGCCCCGAGAGCCTGGAAGTGCAACTATTCGACGAAGCGGACATTCCATGGGATGAGCTGGCTTTCCGCACGGTGGGTCGTACCTTAGAATGCTTCTTCGCTGACCGGCGGACCGAGGTCTATCCCGTTCGGTCTGAATCGATCCCGCCACTTGCTCAGCCTGCCATTATCTGATGTCATCTCGGCATCACACAAAGGCGCCGAAAGATCGCCCGAACGCGGCACGAGCCTGCGGCAGCTCCTGCAAAAACTTCTATACATAAATAGTCGCGACACCTCCTGGGGAATCGTTTCAATGCGCTGGTTGCTTGCCCTGTTCTGTTTGTCGTTTGTCACGGTGTCCCAGGCTTCTGCCATGGAAACCCTGGACGGCAAGGTCATCGAGAAGATCCTGATTCTCAAGTCTTCCCATCAATTGCAATTGATCAATGACGGCAAGCCGCTCAAGACCTATCGCATTTCCCTGGGCAAGCGTCCCAAGGGGCCCAAGCTGATGGAAGGCGACAAGCGCACCCCGGAAGGTTTCTACTGGGTCGACTGGCGCAAGGTCAGCGACCGCTTCAACCTGGCGATGCACGTTTCCTACCCGAACATCAGCGACTCGGCCCGCGCCCGTCGTGAAGGCGTCGAGCCCGGCGGCATGATCATGATCCACGGCACCCCGGACAGCGAAGACACCCCGGAAGACCTGTTCCACACCCTGGACTGGACTGACGGCTGCATCGCCATGCGCAACATGGACATGCGCGAAGTCTGGAACCTGGTGCCCGACGGCACGATGATCGAAATCCGCCCGTAATCCCTCACGACCGTTGGTCGCCCGAAAAAATAAATTAAAAAGATCGCAGCCTGCGGCAGCTCCTACGGAGTTGATACCAATTCCGTAGGAGCTGCCGCAGGCTGCGATCCTTGCCTTCAAAATCCCCACCTCTAATACCACTTCAAACCAACCCCGAGTCTGTGATTGACAAGCCGTTATCGCGAGCAGGCTCCCAGCATGTATCGCGATACTCCCGCCAAATCGTGGCATACATATGTACCACCACCTCCTCCCTCTCCCTCGCCATGCTGCCGGCTCTTTCTACCGACTGAGACCGTTTCCATGAGCACACCCACCCCCCCACCGTCTTTTGAAGAAATCAAAGGCTACCTCAACCAAATCGGCCATCACCTGCTCAACGCCCAAACCCCACTGCTGCCCGACCATAAACCCACAGCCGAACAACGCTACCTGGAACGCCTGGACGGCATCCTCAAGCGCTACCGGGAACAGTTCCTGAGCAAGGCCAAAACCCACTATCAAGGATTAGCCAACAACGACCTGAAAACCTCGGAAGGCCAGACTCTGCTCACCACTCTCAAGAGCACCTTGAACACGCATCTGATGGACATGGACCTGCGTGGGCAGATCGATGGCAGGTCACTCAAATCCTACATGACCTTCGAAGCCGGGTTCACCGCCCTGGAGCATGAGGCCAGGCTCGGCGTCCAGGATCGCCTGCTGCACCCACAAGAAGGCACGATGCTCGAAAGCGTGGCGCTGCCCCCAAGCTTGCGTCCAGGCCTGTACGCCTTGCAGTTCAGTTACCAGGCGCAACAGGTCGAGCTGGCCGGTGCCTTTGTCGCCACAGAAAAAAACAGCGTTGTGGTCAACGACCTGATGAGCGCGCAGGACGTCGGCCAAGTCTTGCTGTTCACACCTGCGCGAGGGATCGAATCGTTCAACACCCTGGCCGAACTCAACACCCACTTGCGGCAAAACATGGAGCACGCCAGCGGGCGCAGTGAGTTCATCGACAGGTTGCCCACGCGCTACCACGCCTTGAGCCCCGCCGGAATCTGGCCCCTGGAACTATCACCCATCGACGACCAGCCGTTGTTCGAACACACCGTCGGTGCACTGATCGCCAAGCGCACCCAGGATATCGACCGGGCCCTGAGCCTGGTGGACAACCCGCAGCACGACCCTGCCCAATTGATCGCGGCCCTCGACCGCGCGATCCGCAGCGCCCTGCCCGACCTCGGTGCCCGTCTGGAACTGCGCGCCCAACGCCTGCTCGAACGGTTGCTGCGCTACAGCGCACCCGATTGGTATCGCAGCGCGAGCGAGGCACACCGGGCCACGCTGGCTGAACATCTGGCCAGTTACAACCAGGCACGCCAACACCTGCTCGATCTGTTGGGCCCCGCCGCGACCCCCCAAGCCCTGGCCCGTTTTCAATGGCTGGAGCGGTTGAGCGATGACCTGGAGATTCACGACCTGAACCCGGAGCACCTACAGGTCAAAACCCAACGGCTTGTGCCCAGCGTCGGCCACTATGAACACAATCGCAACCTGATCGACCTGGCCTTGCGGGGCCTGCATACCGGCGACGAACTGCCTGGCTGCGACTTTCTGACGAAGACCACCTTTACGTATAACGGAGCGCCCTTGCCCGATGCGTACCAAGACCTGACCCCAGCGTGGATCGTGCAACAGTTGATGACCCTGCAACCTCGGTTCGACTTTGCACAGGTGCAACGAGAACTGCACGCCCGGCCCGAGTTCAGCAGCGCCATCGAGCAGATGCTCGACCAGCGGATCAACGCCCTGGCCTACACCGCCTTCCTGCAAGGCCACATTCGCGAAGACGACTACCAGGCGATCCAGCGCCTGCGCCAGGGTACCGATGCGCGACTGAGCGCGGCCACCCTGGGCGCCAGCGTCCTGTCGCTGCACGGTGCGCAACTTCAGGACCTCTGGATGATGCGCCAGACCGATGCCAAGGGGACGGTCAACCGCGTGCTGCTCTGCACCCCCGAGGCACCACAAGAGCACCAGTTCCAGGTGTTCGACAGCGAGCTTGCGTGCCAGCAACACATCCTCGGCTGGACCCTGGACAACGGCCTCAAGGCCCCACCCGGCACCATGACCGACTACTTGATCCGCCAGGTACCACTGCGCCTTCGCAACTCGATGAAGCACCTCTTGAGCGGTCTGAGCCTGAAGTTTCACGCCCAGGATTACAACAAGATCACGTTCAACGCTGGCAACTATCGCCAGAGCCTGAAATCGATGGCTGATCATGTACTCGCCACACGTATCGATAACTACGAATTCAATACGCCGAGTTGGTATCGCTCAGCCACCATTGATGTCAGGCGAAGACTCTCGACCCTGGCCGGGGATGCAGAAGGCAGCTTGCAGACCTACAACGACCCTCCACAGTCCGAAGCCCGCTTCCAAAGCTTCGATGCCTACCTGCATGAAAAGGCCAGGGAGCGCTTGAACCAACTGCTGGGTCGCCGTCAGAACGATGTCGACCCGGACACCGTATGGGCCTATTCACCCTCCGCACTCGGCACCCGGACACCGGCGCCCATGACGTATACCCAGCTCTACCGTGATGGCTACGCCGATGGCGTCGGTTTTCTCGACGAAAAATTCTCCCGCTCGGCAAGGTACAGGGGCCCGCAAGGCGTTGACCTGAGCACCCTGAACGCCAATCCAGAAGCCGTCGCGCGCTCGGTCACCGGCGTCTGGATTGGCCAGCGCTACGTCGACAAGGTCAAGGCCGAGTTGCTGGACCCGGGCAGCCCGGCGTTTACTTTCAGGCGCAATGCGGTGCTGGCCATTACTCAACGACAGATGCTCAGTGCCGCATTGGAGTGTCGCCTGCAAGGACACATCGCCGGAGTTGACCTGCAATGGCTTGAGCGCTGCATCGCCAGTATGGGCGACACGTCGCTGGAGACTCGCGGCAACTACGCCATCCATCGCCTGCTGGTCGACGGCGAATGGGTCATCGACACCTACCTGTTCAGCCACGCTGACAACCCGGTGCTGCTCTATACGCCCCATGCCCCCGACGGCATCACCTTTCGCGAGGCCAGGCAGTTCAATTACCTGCTGAAAAAACTCCCCGACTTCATCCGCTACCTCACCCTGCGTGTCGATGTTCAATCCCGGGGCCGGATCCAGGCATTTCTGGAGGCCGCCAAACAAGGGCTGCCTGAGGACCTGGATAAAACCACCCCCAGCCCCCCACGTTACGACTCGACCCGGGCACTGTCTCCGGTGCTTGACCTGCGCCGTTTGCTGTACAACATGAAGCTGCAACGCAAGATCGACGAAGTGACCGCCACCACCACTAACCGCACTCAGATGATCACCAGCATGCTCTGGACGTGCGTGGAGTTCGTGGCCGCCATCGCCACTGCGCCTTTCCCGGTTCTGAGTCTGAGTGTTGGCCTGCTACTGGCCTTCAAGGACGGCATGCTCGCCCTGCATGCGTACAACCAGGGCGACACCTCGGCCGCCCTTGAGCACTTCGCCGGGTATCTGTTCAACAGCGCCGGCGCCCTCTTCACCGACCTGCGTCCGGTCCTGCACTCGTTCAAACCCATCGGCAAATCCGTGCGCCTGGCAGTTGCCAGCACCGAGCAAGGCCGGGCGATGAAGCTGATCAGCCAGCTGGAAACCGCCCCCCCGGCACCTGCAGGCATGCAGCCTGTGTTGTTCAACGGCGAGGTGCTCTGGGCGCCGAAGACCCCGGATGTGATCGGTCGCTACTTGCTGTATCGCCATGACCCGGTCAGCGGCAAATGGGTCTCGACCACGCGCCTGGCCGCACCGAACGCCGAGGGCATCTGGACCCGCACCGGAGTTTCCGGCGGCGCGCCGAAATATGAAACAGTGCCTGAAACCCCCGGACCGTCAAAAGACTATGGGATGCCACAGAAGTACTGGAGCAGGCTTGAGCCGGTCATGGACCCGCAGATGCGGGCGCTCATGATCAGCCAGGCAGCCGATATTGACCAGGGTCTAGTCGACACCGTGCTGGGCAGTGCCGCCAATGAACTGCGTTCGTTACGCACGGTTTACCTGCAACAGATCGAACGCCTGACCAAGGACGCGGACAACTTCTTCCTCTACCTCGACACGTTGCCCGCTCGCGCCACCGTGCCTGCCGTAGAGGCCAGTACCCCGCTGGCCCGACTGATCGTCAACGATACCTTTGCCGGCAACAGGAACCTGGTCATCGGTGCCGTGCCAGGCTCCATCGCCAGCAAGCAGGCACTGATTACCAACATGAATGCCCTGGTCGAGCAAGGTTTCAAGCGCCTGTATGTGGAGTTCCTGCCAGGGGATGTTTTCAAGTTCAAGCTTGAAAAGTTCAACCAAGGGAAATCATGGCGGCACATCAAAGAACATTTGAAGGCCATAGACCGGTCCTTCGGCATCGCAAAAGACGCCGAGTACTCTTACTTGGCCCTCGTACGCAAGGCCAGGGAAAAAGGCGTGCAAATCAAGGCGCTGGACGCCTCGACCTCCTATCGACTGGACGATGTCCTGCTCATGGGCGATAGCTCGCCGACCACGCCCCAGCCCAACAGCCTGAGAAACTACTACTCGCACAAAGTCATTGAAGCCGACATGGCCGATGCACCGCACGAACGCTGGATCGCCCTGGTCGATCGCTCGCGCATGACCACATACAACGGGACACCTGGCCTGGCTGACTTGACCAATGCGGTTGCGCTGCGCATCGAAGACGTCGGCCTGAATCAACCGGTGGGCATCTGGTCAGACACCCCCGGCAAGATACCAGGTGATGCACTCGCCAAAGGTGACTACCACATGACCCTGCAAACACCGTACAAGACACCCGAACCCATCTCGGCGGCTGCCTCTACATCCGTCGTCAGCACTGGCCATTTCAACGACTTCGATATTGCACCGTCGCTAAGAGATGAGATCGCCCGCATGAGCGACCAACCGCGCGGCCTGGACTCTCGCTACGCACCGTCCCAGCCAACGCGAGCTGAAGCGTTCTCTGAATTCATCAAGCTACGCAGAAACTTGAATACCAATGCCAAGAGCTTCTTTGCCGACTATGTTCCGCCTGCCAGGCCAACGTTGCCAACGATCAGCACCAGCACCACGCCCGAGTCGTTCCTGAAACAAATCAGCGAAAGCCGCCTGCCGGGGTTGGTGATTGGCGAGGCTCACTCGGCAGAGTCGAGCAAGGCATTTCTGATAAAGCAGATGAAGCAGTTGAAGCAGCAGGGCTACAAGACGCTCTACGTCGAACACCTGCTCACCGACCTGCACCAGGCTGAACTGGAGGTATTCCATCAAACCCAGCGGTTTCCCGACAACCTCAAGGCCTACCTGAAAGCCCAGGATCGGGGACATATGCCGTTCTACAATGGCTCTGACAACTACTCGGAAGTCATCCAGGCCGCCAACAAATATGGCATCCGCATCAGGGCGCTGGACTGTACCGCCAGCTATCACCTCAAGGGCTTGCCTGATCCGGAAAAAGCCCGCAACCAGATGTTCAACTACTTCGCTTCCCGGGTCATCCTGGCCGACCAGGCGGCACACGGCCCCCATAAGTGGATTGCCTTCATCGGCAGCGCCCACACCAATAACTACCAAGGCGCATCGGGACTGGCCGAAATCCTGAGCACGGTCAGCCTGCATGTCAGGGATTGCGCGCCGTCACTGTCCAGAGGCATTCACCTCGGGTACTGGGAAACCGATCTCACGGGGCCTGGCTGGAGGGCGATACGCAGTGACTTCAAACTGGAAGTCAGCAACGCCCGGCAACGAGTTCCCGCGCCCTTTGCACCTGTCGACAGGTCAAGATTACGCCAGGCGGGGCACTTCCTGATCGAACGCCCCTCGGCTGCCGAGACCAACCTGTTGCACCGCTCCCGCAGCGGTGAAATTGTTTCCACACCGATTCAGGTGGACGATAACGGATTGTTCTTTATCGACCGCTGGGACCTGTCGACACGACACTTCGAGTACCAAAACATGCTGATCGAAGCACTCAAGGCAGACGTTCCCCTGACGCCAGCGCCGTAATCGGCGCCAGTCACCTATTATCACGTCCAACAAAAAACCCGCTGAAATCTCTTTCAGCGGGTTTCTCATTTCAGCAGCCAGGAAGATCAGAAATCCTCCAACCGCCACACTTCATAAGCCGGCGTCTCGTAGGGATGACTCTGTTTCAAAGCCGCCACCACCGAGCGAATCAACTCATCCGCCACCACCAGCTCGACCTTCCATTCCTCGACCTGTTCGACCTGCCCCGCTTGCCCAATGAACGGCTGGCTGCCGTCCAGTGGACGAAACTGACCCAGGCCCAACACCTGCCATGCGCAGTGATCGTAAGCACCGATCCGTCCGCCACCGGCGGCGAATACGGCGCTCTTCACGTCTTCGACATGACTGGCCGGAACAAAAAAGCTGAGCTTGTACACGGCGCTTAGTTAACCCACACGCGAGCATTACGGAACATGCGCATCAGCGGTGCATCTTCGTTCCAGTCATCCGAACGCCAGGAGTTCTGCACGGCACGGAATACACGCTCCGGGTGCGGCATCATGATGGTCACGCGACCGTCGCGGCTGGTCAAACCGGTGATCCCGCGCGGCGAGCCGTTCGGGTTGGCCGGGTAGCTTTCGGTGACCTTGCCGTGGTTGTCGACGAAACGCATCGCCACACAACCGGACAGATCGGCTTCCAGCAGTGCTTCTTCGCTGGCGAACTCGGCATGGCCTTCACCGTGGGCAATGGCGATCGGCATGCGCGAACCGGCCATGCCCTGCAGGAAGATCGAGTTCGACTCCTGGATCTGCACCATGGCAACACGGGCTTCGAACTGCTCGGAACGGTTGCGCACGAAGTGCGGCCAGAACTCGCTGCCCGGGATCAGCTCGTGCAGGTTGGACATCATCTGGCAACCGTTGCACACGCCGAGGGTGAAGCTGTCGTTGCGTTCGAAGAAGCCCTGGAACGCATCGCGGGCACGGCTGTTGAACAGCGCCGATTTTGCCCAGCCTTCACCGGCACCCAGTACGTCGCCGTAAGAGAAGCCACCGCAAGCGACCATGCCCTTGAACTCGTTCAGGTCGACACGGCCGGCCAGAATGTCGCTCATGTGCACGTCGATCGCGTTGAAACCGGCGCGGTCGAACGCAGCCGCCATTTCCACCTGACCGTTGACGCCCTGCTCACGCAGTACGGCAACCTGTGGACGAATGCCTTTCTTGATGTAAGGCGCGGCGATGTCCTGGTTGATGTCGTAGCTCAGCTTGACGCTCAGGCCCGGGTTGTCTTCTTCCAGCAGCACGTCGAACTCTTGCTCGGCGCAGTCGGCGTTGTCGCGCAGACGCTGGATCTGGTAGCTGGTCTCGGCCCACTGACGCTGCAGCAGACGACGCTGGCCTTCGAACACGGTTTCGCCGTTGAAGGTGATGCTGATCTCGCCGTTGTTCATCGGCTGACCGATCACCGACACGCAGTCACCCAGGCCGGCAGCGCTGAACTGCGCAAGGATGTCCGGCGTAGCGTCCTGGCGAAC
Organism: Pseudomonas sp. 05L36; assembly: GCF_056398125.1. NCBI lineage: Bacteria > Pseudomonadati > Pseudomonadota > Gammaproteobacteria > Pseudomonadales > Pseudomonadaceae > Pseudomonas > Pseudomonas sp. 05L36. The sequence continues at coordinate 68,067 of NZ_JBFTOU010000019.1, forward strand.
CTGAATCACGGCGCCCAGTTCTTCGTTGAACAGGATGGCGGCGATGTCGGCGGAGGTTTCTGCCAGACCGTCGAGGTTCAGGCTCAGGCCGCAGTGACCGGCGAACGCCATCTCGACAACGCTGGTCAACAGACCACCGTCGGAACGGTCGTGGTAAGCGAGCAGGTGGCCGTCGGCGTTGAGGCCCTGGATCACGGCGAAGAAGGCTTTCAGGTCTTCGGCGTCATCGACGTCCGGAGCCTGCTTGCCGAGCTTGCCGTGAACCTGCGCGAGGATCGAGGCGCCCATGCGGTTCTGGCCGCGGCCCAGGTCGATCAGGATCAGGTCGGTGGTGCCCTTGTCCATGCGCAGTTGCGGGGTCAGGGTCTGACGGATGTCAGTCACTGGCGCGAAACCGGTCACGATCAGGGACATAGGCGAAGTGACGGACTTGTCCACGCCTTCATCGTTCCAGCGCGTGGCCATGGACATCGAGTCCTTGCCCACTGGAATGGTGATGCCCAACTCAGGGCACAGTTCCATGCCGACCGCTTTCACGGTGTCGTACAGGCGCGCATCTTCACCCGGGTGACCGGCAGCGGACATCCAGTTCGCCGACAACTTGATGTCGGAGATCTTGCCGATGCGCGAAGCGGCGATGTTGGTCAGGGTTTCGCCGATGGCCATGCGGCCCGACGCCGGAGCGTCCAGCAGTGCCAGCGGAGTACGCTCGCCCATGGCCATGGCTTCACCGGTGTAGACGTCGAAGCTGGTGGCGGTGACGGCAACGTCGGCCACCGGCACCTGCCACGGGCCGACCATCTGGTCACGGGCCACGAGGCCGGTGATGGTGCGGTCGCCGATGGTGATCAGGAAGCTCTTGCTCGCCACGGCCGGGTGATGCAGGACGCGCTCGACGCAGTTGGCGATGTCGAGGGTCGACGGATCGAAATCATCGCCCAGTTCGTTTTCACGAACCACCGAACGGTGCATGCGCGGGGCTTTGCCCAGCAACACTTCCAGCGGCATGTCCACCGGGCTGTTGCCGAAGTGGCTGTCGGTGACCGTCAGTTGCGGCTCGGCAGTGGCTTCGCCGACTACGGCGAACGGGCAACGCTCGCGTTCGCAGATCGCCTTGAAGCGCTCGAAGTCAGCCGGGCCGACGGCCAGGACGTAACGTTCCTGGGATTCGTTGGACCAGATTTCGTGCGGGGCCATGCCCGGCTCGTCGTTTGGAATGTTGCGCAGTTCGAAACGGCCACCACGGTCGCCGTCGTTGACCAGCTCCGGGAAGGCGTTGGACAGACCGCCCGCACCCACGTCGTGGATGAAGCTGATCGGGTTCTTGTCGCCCAGTTGCCAGCAACGGTCGATGACTTCCTGGCAGCGACGTTCCATTTCCGGGTTTTCGCGCTGTACCGAAGCGAAGTCCAGGTCTGCCGAGCTGGTGCCGGTGGCCATGGAGGAAGCCGCGCCGCCGCCCAGGCCGATCAGCATCGCCGGGCCGCCGAGCACGATCAGCTTGGAGCCGACCAGGATCTCGCCTTTCTTGACGTGTTCTTCACGGATGTTGCCCATGCCGCCAGCCAGCATGATCGGCTTGTGGTAACCGCGAACTTCGTCACCGTGCGGGGTGGTGATCGACTGTTCGAAGGTACGGAAGTAGCCGGTCAGGGCCGGACGACCGAATTCGTTGTTGAACGCAGCGCCGCCCAGCGGGCCTTCGATCATGATGTCCAGCGCGGTAACGATGCGCTCAGGCTTGCCGTACGGCACTTCCCACGGCTGTTCGAAGCCCGGGATCTGCAGGTTGGACACGGTGAAACCGGTCAGGCCAGCCTTTGGCTTGGCGCCACGGCCGGTCGCGCCTTCGTCGCGGATCTCGCCGCCGGAACCGGTGGATGCGCCCGGGAACGGGGCAATCGCGGTCGGGTGGTTGTGGGTTTCAACCTTCATCAGGATGTGCACCGGCTCCTGCACCGCGCCGTACTGGCGGGTCTCAGGGTCCGGGAAGAAACGACCGGCCACGGAGCCGACGATCACCGAAGCGTTGTCCTTATAAGCAGACAGGACACCTTCGCTGTGCATCACGTAGGTGTTCTTGATCATGCCGAACAGGCTTTTTTCCTGGCTCTGGCCGTCGATGTCCCAACTGGCGTTGAAGATCTTGTGACGGCAGTGCTCGGAGTTCGCCTGGGCGAACATCATCAGTTCGATGTCGTGCGGGTTGCGCTTCAAGCCGACGAAGGCATTGACCAGATAGTCGATCTCGTCTTCGGCCAGGGCCAGGCCCAGCTCGGTGTTGGCTTTTTCCAGCGCGGCGCGGCCGCCACCCAGCACGTCGATGGCGGTCAGGGGTTTCGGTTCGGCGTGGCTGAACAGACCGGCGGCCTGTTCGAGGTTGCCCAGGACGATCTGGGTCATGCGGTCGTGCAGACCGTCGGCGATCAACCGAGCTTCAGCGTCGCTGAACTGGCCGGCCACATAGAACGCGATGCCGCGCTCCAGGCGCTGGATTTTCGCCAGGCCACAGTTGCGAGCGATGTCACTGGCCTTGCTCGACCATGGCGAGATGGTGCCAAAACGCGGCAGCACCAGAAACAGACGACCGGTCGGTTCTTGTACCGGAACGCTTGGACCGTACTTCAGAAGGCGCGCAAGCACCTGCTGTTCGTCGCCGGTCAGGACGCCGGTAACTTCGGCGAAGTGAGCGAATTCAGCATACAGGCCACTGACAGCCGGAACCTTCTGGCTCAGTTGCTCAAGGAGTTTGCTGTGGCGAAAGGCAGAAAGGGCAGGAGCGCCGCGCAGGATCAACATCTTCGGGACAGCCTCGGGAAGGGGTGTGCTTTGAGGCCGTGCATTCTAGCCTAAACAGCCCGCGACAGCACCCGAAACGCTACGCACGGTTGCACTCGGGTCTCGATCTGTGTTTCTGCCTCTAAAGTCAGGTTAACCGGGTGTGTGACAACAGCTTATTTTTACTGCGAAAAAATGCAGGCAAGGCCCATTTCTGGGGGGGTTCAGCCGTTTTTGTGATCTCTAGCAGACAACCCCCTCACTGTCGAGATATGGCGCCCGTGGTCCTTTGCGTATACTGCGCAGATGTTTTTCCCAACGGCTTTGCGTCCGCGGTACGCCAAATGGCTGATCGCAACCGGACTCTTCCTGATGCTCGGTGGCTGTGTTGATAAACCCAACACGCTCGAGCGCGTAAAGGAGGATGGTGTGCTGCGGGTGGTTACCCGAAACAGCCCCGCCACCTACTTTCAGGATCGCAACGGTGAAACCGGCTTCGAATACGAGCTGGTGAAGCGCTTCGCCGACGATCTGGGGGTCGAGCTCAAGATCGAGACGGCCGACAACCTCGATGACCTGTTCAACCAGGTCGGCAAGCCCAATGGCCCGGTGCTGGCGGCTGCCGGCCTGGTCAGCAGCGAAGAGCGCAAGAAGCAGGTGCGCTTCTCCCACTCCTATCTTGAAGTCACCCCGCAGATCATCTACCGCAACGGCCAGTCACGGCCGACCGACGCAAAGGATCTGGTGGGCAAGAAGATCATGGTGCTCAAGGGCAGCACCCATGCCGAACAACTGGCGCAGCTGAAACAGAAATTTCCCGGCATCGAATACGAAGAGTCTGACGCAGTCGAGGTCGTCGATCTCCTGCGCATGGTGGACGAAGGACAGATCGACCTGACCCTGGTCGACTCCAACGAAGTAGCGATGAACCAGGTGTACTTCACCAACATCCGTGTCGCCTTCGACCTTGGTGACGCCAGCAACCAGAGCTGGGCCGTCGCGCCGGGCGACGACAACAGCCTGCTCAACGAAATCAACGAGTACCTCGACGAGGTCAAGAAAAACGGCACCCTGCAACGCCTCAAGGATCGTTACTACGGGCATGTCGACGTCCTCGGCTACATGGGCGCCACCACGTTTGCCCAACACTTGCAGCAACGCCTGCCCAAGTACGAACAGCACTTCAAGTCGTACGCCAAGAAAGAGAAAGTCGACTGGCGCCTGCTGGCGGCCATCGGATACCAGGAGTCGTTGTGGCAACCGGCCGTCACGTCCAAGACCGGCGTGCGCGGCCTGATGATGCTGACCCAGAACACCGCGCAGGCCATGGGCGTGTCCAACCGCCTGGACCCCAGGCAGAGCATCATGGGCGGCGCCAAGTACCTGGCCTACATGAAAGACCAGCTCGACGGTTCGATTCAGGAACCGGACCGTACCTGGTTTGCCCTGGCGGCCTACAACATCGGCAGCGGCCACCTGGATGACGCACGCAAACTGGCGGCCAAGGAAGGGCTGAACCCGGACAAATGGCTGGATGTGAAGAAGATCCTGCCGCGCCTGTCGGAAAAGAAGTGGTACAGCAAAACCCGTTACGGCTACGCCCGTGGCGGCGAACCGGTGCATTTCGTGGCGAACATCCGTCGCTACTACGACATCCTGACCTGGGTCACGCAGCCGCAGCTTGAAGGCGACCAGGTCGCCGAGGGCAAACTGCTTGTTCCGGGGATCGACAAGACCAAGCCGGCGCAGGAGCCTGCGCCGTTGTAGGAGCGAGCTTGCTCGCGATGGTCGTCAACGATAACGCGAAAAACCTGATGCCCCGCGGCGCCCTTAGGTTTTTCGCGAGCAAGCTCGCTCCTACCGGGCAGCCGCCAGAATCAGCGCCTTCATCTCCGAAACAGCCGACTTGAAGCCAACGAACAGCGCATGGGCCACCAGCGCATGGCCGATGTTCAGCTCGTTGATACCCTTGATCGCCGCCACGGCTTCAACGTTGTGATAGTGCAGGCCATGGCCGGCATTGACGATCAGGCCCTGGGCCAGGCCGAAGGCCACGCCATCGGCCACACGTTTGAGTTCTTCGGCGACTTCAGTCGGCGTCTCGGCATCGGCATAACGCCCGGTGTGCAGTTCGATGGCAGGCGCGCCGACACGGCGGGAGGCTTCGATCTGGCACTCATCGGCATCGATGAACAGCGACACCTCGGAGCCGAGCTTCGACAGGCGCTCGACCGCCGCCTTGATCCGCGCTTCCTGCCCCGCCACGTCCAGGCCACCTTCGGTGGTCAGTTCCTGACGGGTTTCCGGCACCAGGCAAATGTGCGCTGGGCGGATGCGCTCGGCGAACTGCATCATTTCTTCGGTGACACCCATTTCGAAGTTCATGCGGGTTTGCAGCACGTCCTTGAGCAGCAGAACGTCGCGCTCCTGAATGTGCCGGCGGTCTTCGCGCAGGTGCACGGTGATGCCGTCAGCGCCCGCCTCTTCCGCGTCCAGTGCTGCCTTGACCGGGTCCGGGTAACGGGTGCCCCGGGCCTGACGCAGGGTGGCAACGTGGTCGATGTTCACGCCAAGAAGAATGCGGGTGCTGGTGGTCACGGAAAGCGCTCCAGAAGAAGAGAAAGTTCGGTGCACAGCATACACGGGGAATTTACGGCTTTCGAAACAACTCTCGGGAAACCAACGGTCGACCGCCCAAGTGAACGGCCAGCGCTTGGCGCATCAGGCGCTTGGCTGCCGATAAAGCACCCGGTGCGCTCCAGTCGGCTTCGGCCATGGCCAGCAGTTCAGTGCCATTGAACAGACCGGGTTGCAGCAGGTAGACACGTTCAAGCCCCGCATCCACTTGCAAACGATAGAGGCCGTCGGGGGCGATGGCATCACTGTGGATATCCGTGGTCAGTGAGAATCCGTATCCGAGGTCATCGAGCAGGCGCCACTCGAAGGAACGCAGCAACGGCTCCAGCGCGCGGCCCTCGGCCAAGGCGAGCAAAGTGGCGGCGTAATGATCGAACACGGCGGGGTGCGGATCTTCGGCGGGCAGCAGACGAATCAGCAGTTCATTGAGGTAAAGACCGCTGAACAGCGCCTCGCCATTGAGCCAGGTGGAAACGCCGGCACTTTCCATGCGCCCGACATTCTTCAGCTCACCCTTGCCCCGGAACTCCACTTCCAGCGGCACGAATGGCCGCGCCAACGTCCCGGCCTTGCCCCGCGCGCTGCGCAACACCGCCCGCAGCCGGCCTTGCGGCGTCAGGAAATCCACCAGAGCACTGTTTTCACGGTAGGCGCGGGAGTGCAGGACGTAGGCGGGTTGGGCGATGGGCGGAGTTGAGGACATCAAGTCTCACATACTGTAGGAGCGAGCTTGCTCGCGATGGTGGATAACGATAACGCGGGCTTTCTGAATGAACGCGGCGCTCTCAAGTCCATCGCGAGCAAGCTCGCTCCTACAGGGGGTCTTTCGGAGTATTACAGGTCGCCATAACCCAACGAACGCAACGCACGCTCGTCATCGGACCAGCCGCCCTTAACCTTGACCCACAGGTTGAGCATGATCTTGGAGTCGAACAGCAGCTCCATGTCCTTGCGCGCTTCGGTGCCGATACGCTTGATGCGCTCGCCCTTGTCGCCAATGATGATTTTCTTCTGGCCGTCACGCTCGACGAGGATCAAGGCATGGATATGCAGGGTCTTGCCCTGCTGCTTGAACTCTTCGATTTCGACGGTGATCTGGTACGGCAGCTCGGCGCCCATCTGGCGCATGATTTTCTCGCGCACCAGCTCGGCGGCGAGGAAGCGGCTGCTGCGGTCGGTGATCTGGTCTTCCGGGAAGAAGTGATCGTTTTCCGGCAGGTGCTCGGCAATCACGCGTTCCAGTGCATCGAGGTTGTGCCCGTGCTGCGCGGAAATCGGGATGATCTGCGCATTCGGCAACTGTTCCTGCAACCAGCTCAGGTGCGGCATCAGCTCGGCTTTGTCTTCGATGCGATCGGTCTTGTTCAGCGCTACGATCAGCGGGCCGGTCACGTACTGGACGCGCTCGAGAACCATCTGGTCCTCTTCGGTCCATTTGGTGCGGTCGACCACGAAGATCACCACGTCGACGTCTTTCAACGCCGCCGAAGCGGTCTTGTTCATGTAGCGGTTCAGAGCCTTTTCGCCGCCCTTGTGCATGCCAGGGGTGTCGACGTAGATCGCCTGCACGTCGCCCTCGGTCTTGATGCCGAGCATGTTGTGACGAGTGGTTTGCGGTTTGCGCGAGGTGATCGCCAGCTTCTGACCCAGGATGTGGTTCAGCAGCGTGGACTTGCCCACGTTCGGACGGCCGACGATGGCAACATAGCCACAGCGAGTTGCATTTGTATCAGTCATTGCCATTCTCCACACCCAGGGCAATCAGTGCTGCGGCGGCCGCTACCTGTTCGGCAATACGACGACTCACACCCTGACCTCGGCTTTTTTCATTCAGTAAGATGATTTCGCATTCGACGAAGAACGTCCGGCAATGCGGCTCACCCTGGATATCCACCACTTCGTAACGCGGCAGCTCACAACCCCGGGACTGCAGGAACTCTTGCAGGCGGGTCTTTGGATCTTTGTTGGTGTCGACCAGCGTCAAACCTTCGAACTCGCCGGCCAGCCAGGCGAGCACACGCTCACGGGCCATTTCCATACCGGCATCGAGGTAGATCGCACCGATCAGCGCTTCCAGTGCATCGGCCAGAATCGACTCGCGACGGAAACCGCCGCTTTTCAGCTCGCCCGAACCCAGGCGCAGGTATTCGCCCAAATCGAAACCACGGGCCAGAACGGCCAGGGTCTCACCTTTGACCAGGCGCGCGCGCAAACGCGACAACTGGCCTTCGCGGGCCAGCGGGAAGCGCTCGAACAGCGCCTCGCCAGCGACGAAGTTGAGGATGGCGTCACCGAGGAATTCCAGGCGTTCGTTGTTACGCCCGGCAAAGCTGCGGTGAGTCAGGGCCAGGACCATCAGCTCCTGATCCTTGAAGGTGTAGCCGAGCTGACGCTCTAGACGGCTTAAGGAGACGCTCACGGTTTACCCACGCTGAGTTCGTGGCTGGATTCCACCGCCATCGCCGTGAGGCGGCGCAGGCTTGGGACAATTAACGCTGTGTTCAAAAATAACATCCTGAATATCATTGTTTTCATGCGTCTGGCGCCCATTGTGCCGGTTCCAGAAATGCATTCGGCGCTGTGTTCAACAGCGCCGTGTCTGATTACTTGATCAGGCCAACCCGCGAGAAATTCGGCAGGTGGCTGAGTTTGGGTTCCGGCCAGCTCATCCAGACCGCGAAGGCCTTGCCGACGATATTCTTGTCGGGAACCATGCCCAGCAGATCCTTGGGAATGCTTGGATCATCCCAGTAGCGACTGTCGTTCGAGTTGTCGCGGTTATCGCCCATCATGAAGTAGTGCCCGGCCGGCACGGTCCACGAATGGTCCGGCATGGCGCGGTAGCGGCTCATTTCCTTGCGGATCATGTGCTCGGCCGCACCGAGTTTTTCCTTGTAGAGCTCAGCGCTGCCCAGCGTGCCCGGCTCGGCGCCGACCAGTTGCTCGGCAATCGATTGACCGTTGACGAACAGGCGCTTGTCGGCGGTGTAGCGAACCGTGTCGCCCGGCAAACCAACTACACGCTTGATGTAGTTGACGTTCGGGTCGCTCGGGTAGCGGAATACCATTACATCGCCGCGCTGCGGATCACCGACTTCGATGACTTTCTTGTCGATCACCGGCAAGCGGATCCCGTAGGAAAACTTGCTCACCAGGATGAAGTCGCCGACATCCAGGGTTGGCTTCATCGAACCGGAAGGAATCTGGAACGGTTCCACCAGGAACGAACGCAGCACCAGCACGATGAACAACACCGGGAAGAACGACTTGCCGTATTCAACCAGCAGCGGTTCCTTGCTCAGTTTCTCGACCACTGCCCCATCAAGCTGGCTCACACTGCCCTGATAGGCATTGATGGCAGACCGGCGCCGTGGCGCCAGGAACAACAGATCGAGCAACGCCAAAAGACCGCAGACGAATACGGCGATGACCAGCAACAGCGGGAAATTTAGTGACATAGGACCTAACTATCCAACCTGAGCACTGCAAGGAAGGCTTCCTGTGGAATTTCCACGTTGCCGACTTGCTTCATGCGTTTTTTACCGGCCTTTTGCTTTTCCAGCAGCTTCTTCTTACGGCTGACGTCACCACCGTAGCATTTGGCCAATACGTTCTTTCTGAGCGCCTTGACGGTTGTCCGCGCCACAATCTGCCCGCCAATGGCGGCCTGGATTGCCACGTCGAACATCTGCCGCGGAATCAGTTCCTTCATTTTCTCGGTCAACTGGCGACCTTTGTAGTGCGAGTTGTCACGGTGCACGATCAGCGCCAGGGCATCGACCTTGTCACCGTTGATCAGCACGTCCAGTTTCACCAGACTAGCCGATTGATAACGATCGAAATGGTAGTCCAGCGAAGCATAGCCGCGGCTGGTGGATTTCAGGCGGTCGAAGAAGTCCAGCACCACTTCGTTCATCGGCAGGTCGTAGGTCACTTGTACCTGGGAGCCGAGGAACAGCATGTCGACCTGCACACCACGTTTTTCGATGCACAGGGTAATGACGTTGCCCAGGTGCTCTTGCGGCACAAGAATATTGGCGCGCACGATCGGCTCGCGCATGTCTTCGATGGAAGACAGATCCGGCAGCTTCGACGGGTTATCGACGTAGATCGTCTCGCCGGTCTTGAGCAGCAGCTCGAAGATTACCGTCGGCGCCGTGGTGATCAGGTCCAGGTTGTACTCGCGCTCCAGGCGCTCCTGGATGATTTCCATGTGCAGCATACCGAGGAAGCCGCAACGGAAGCCGAAGCCCAGTGCGTCGGAGCTTTCCGGCGTGTATTGCAGCGACGAGTCGTTCAGGGTGAGCTTTTGCAGCGCCTCGCGGAAGTCTTCGAAGTCGTCGGAGCTGACCGGGAACAGACCGGCATAGACCTGCGGCTGAATACGTTTGAAGCCTGGCAGTACATCAACGTCCGGCGTCGAACTCAAGGTCAGGGTGTCGCCCACTGGCGCACCGTGAATATCCTTGATGCTGGCGATGATGAAGCCCACTTCACCGGCCTTGAGGTCAGCGGTAGGGGTGTGCTTCGGGTTGAATACACCGACGCTGTCCACCAGGTGGATCTTGCCGGTGGACTTGACCAGGATCTTGTCGCCCTTCTTCACACGACCGTGGCGCACGCGTACCAGGGAAACAACGCCCAGGTAGTTGTCGAACCAGGAGTCGATGATCAACGCTTGCAGCGGATCTTCGTAGTTGCCGGTCGGTGCAGGAATGGTGGCGACCAGGCGCTCGAGCACTTCGTCGACGCCCAGGCCGGTCTTGGCAGAGCAAGTGACCGCGTCGGTGGCATCGATGCCGATGATTTTTTCGATTTCTTCCTTGACGCGGTCCGGATCGGCCTGTGGCAGGTCGATCTTGTTCAGCACCGGCATCACTTCCAGGCCCTGTTCGATCGCCGTGTAGCAGTTGGCAACCGACTGAGCTTCAACGCCTTGACCGGCATCGACCACCAGTAGCGCGCCTTCACAGGCGGCCAGCGAACGGCTCACCTCATAGGTGAAGTCAACGTGGCCGGGGGTATCAATGAAGTTCAGCTGGTAGTTGATACCGTCGCGAGCCTTGTAATACAGGGTGACGCTGTGCGCCTTGATGGTGATCCCGCGTTCACGCTCAAGGTCCATGGAGTCCAGGACCTGGGCTTCCATTTCGCGCTCGGCGAGGCCGCCACACATCTGGATGAAGCGATCGGCCAGCGTCGACTTGCCATGGTCAATGTGGGCGATGATGGAGAAATTGCGGATATGACTCAAATCACTCACGGATCAACACTCAAAAAGGCTGCAGGCATAGCCCGCCGAAAAATAGCCGGGAATTGTACCTGATCCACGGCGCAAGCGTCACGTTCGCAGGTCAGACGGTGCCTACAAAAACGCCCCGGTCTTGCGACAAGGGCGTTTCTATCGTCAAAGCGGTCGAAAAATGCCCGCTATCAGCCTGCTCGACGCAACAACCAGAGCCCCGCCACAGCGCAAACACCCGCCGGCAGTAGCACCGAAAGCAACGGTGGGAAGCCGAATACCAGACTGGAAGGCCCCAGCAAATCCTGGACGATACGGAAGGTGAAGCCCACCAGCACACCGGTGAACACACGCTGGCCGAGAGTTACCGAACGCAATGGACCGAAAATGAAGGAAATGGCCATCAGCACCAACGCGGCAGTGACCAACGGCTGCAAGACCTTGACCCAAAATGCCAGCCAGTAGCGGCCATTGTTCAGCCCCTGATCTGCCAGGTAGTGGATGTAGCCCCACAGACCGCTGATCGACAGTGACTCCGGCACCATGACCACGGTGTTCAGCAACTGCGGGCTCAATGCGACTTCCCAGCGCTCGTCCGGGGTCGAAACCACTTCGGTGCTGCGCTCGTGGAACAGCGTGGTCGTGACGTCCGTCAACTGCCAGTGATCGGTGTCGAACTCGGCACGCTTGGCGAAGCTCGCCGACAGCATGTGCCGTTCGTTGTCGAAGCGATAACGGGTCACGCCATACAGGATGCCGTTGGGTTGCACCGAGTTGACGTGAATGAATTCATCGCCCTGGCGGTGCCACAAGCCGTGCTTGGCGCTTTGTGCATCGCCACTGCCCTGGGCCAGCGAGCGATTGGCCTGTGCGGTGGTTTCGGCAGGCGGCGCGATGTACTCGCCGACCAGCACACCGGCGAGCATCAATAGCAGCATCGGTTTCATGACCGCCCAGACGATTCGGCCGATCGACACACCAGCGGCACGCATGATGGTCAGTTCACTGTTGCTGGCCAGGCTGCCCAGACCGATCAGGCAACCGATCAGCGCGGCCATCGGCATCATTTCGTACATCCGGCGCGGCGCGGTCAGCGTCACATAACTCAGAACATCGACCAGGGTGTAGGTATCGTTGACTTCACTCATCTCGTCGATGAAGGCAAACAGTGTCGCCAGACCAAGAATGATCCCGAGCACCGCCAGAATCGCAATCAACACACTGCTACCAATGTAGCGATCCAGCTTAACCACGGGCCACCTCCAGCGCGCTGCGGCGACTCGCCCTCTTCAAACGCAGGGGCTCCCAATAAAGCAAGCCCAGGCCAATGGCCAGGAAAATCCCGTGCACCCACCACAAGCCCAGTACCGCCGGGATCTTGCCCTTGTCGAGGGCACCGCGAGCGGCAATCAAAATGGTCAGGTAAAGCATATAAAGAAGAATCGCCGGCAGTAATTTGAGGAATCGGCCCTGGCGCGGGTTGACCCGCGACAGCGGCACCGCCATCAAGGTCACGATGAACACCAGCAATGGCAGTGACATGCGCCATTGCAACTCGGCGCGCAGGCGAATGTCTTCACTGCCGATCAACTTACTGGTCGGCATCGCATCACGGTCGGTGACTTCGTCGCTGACGTCCGGCTTTGGCAGCAGCACACCGTACTCGTCGTACTTGATCACCCGGTAGTCGGCCTGCCCCGGATTACCGTCATAGCGATAGCCGTTATCAAGGATCAGGTAGCGGTTGCCGTCCGGGCGAATTTCCTGACGCCCCTTCTCTGCCACCAGGACAGAAATTCCGCGATCCTTGTTGTTGGAACTGACGTTCTTTTGCGAGATGAACACACCGCCGAGATTGACGCGGTCATCCGTCATGCGCTCAGTATAGGTGACCCGGGTACCGTCACGCAGGGCCTGGAAGCGCCCCGGCTCCAGGGTATCGAATTCGGTCAGGGCATCCTGCTTGTTCAGCAGCAGTTGAAACTGGTTGGCCCCCTGTGGCGCCAGACTCAGGCTCAGCCACGCCACGATCAGTGCAACCAGGGTGGCCGGAAACATTGTCATCCAAACCAGCCGCTGCTGGCTCATGCCGGTGGCCGAGAGCACGGTCATTTCACTTTCGAGGTACAGGCGCCCGTAGGACAACAGGATCCCGAGAAACAGCCCCAACGGCAGGATCAGCTGGAGGAAGCCCGGCAGACGAAAGCCCATGATCAGGAACAGCGACCCCGGATCCAGCAGCCCCGAGGCCGCCTGGGCGAGGTATTTGATGAAGCGACCGCTCATGATGATGACCAGCAGCACGGCGCTGACGGCGCTCAAGGTCAACAGGACTTCGCGGGATAGATAACGGAAGACGATCAAACCAGACACTCCAGGGTTGTCAGGCTAAGGCGGCCAAACAAGCAAACGTATCGGACAGCCCGCAAGGCAGAGCCGCCGAAAAAAGATGGCGCATTATCCTGTGATTGGGTGCACCTGTCACTGCGCAATGCATTGGCGGGTGTAGGAGCGAGCTCGCTCGCGATGGTCGTCAACGATTACGCGGGAAGCCTGAAACCCCGCGGCGCTCTCAGGTTCTTCGCGAGCAGGCTCGCTCCCACAATCGTACAACCGAGGGTTGTCAGCCGCCGGTAGCGAGGTTCAAACTGCGGCCTTTGTCGCCGGTCGATCCCGGCGCCTTTCTTTTGCTTTCTATTTAAATGCAGGCAAGTGACGCACATACGGTGTCGGGCGCTTGCGTGCTAACCATCAATTCAGGGACCCGGACATGGAACTGGTTGTAAAAAGCGTCAACCCGGAAACGTTGAAGACCGCCACGCTGGTGGTTTCCGTTGGCGAAGGCCGCAAGCTCGGTGTGGTGGCCAGACAACTCGACGAATTGAGCGGTGGCGCAATCAGCGCAGTGCTCAAGCGCGGCGACCTGGCCGGCAAGGTTGGCCAGAGCCTGTTGCTGCACAGCCTGCCGAACCTCAAGGCCGAGCGTGTGCTGCTGGTGGGCGTTGGCAAGGACGACGAGTTGGGTGACCGCCCGTTCCGCAAAATCATCGCCGGCATCCTCAACACCCTGAAAGGCCTGGGCGGCAGTGATGCGGTGCTGGCCCTGGACGAAATCGTGGTCAAGGGTCGCGACAGCTACGGCAAGACCCGTCTGCTGGCGGAAACCCTGATCGATGGCGAATACCAGTTCGACCAGTTCAAGAGCCAGAAAGCCGAACCCCGCGCCCTGAAGAAAATCACCCTGCTGACCATCAAGGCGGCTCAAGCTGAAGTGCAGCGCGCCGTGGCCCACGCCACTGCCATCGCCAACGGCATGGCTTTCACCCGCAACCTGGGCAACCTGCCGCCGAACATCTGCCACCCGACCTTCCTCGGTGAGCAGGCGAAAGACCTGGGCAAAGAATTCAAGGACCTGAAAGTCGAAGTCCTCGACGAGAAGAAGATCAAGGCCCTGGGCATGGGCTCGTTCTACGCCGTCGGCCAGGGCAGCGCCCAGCCGCCGCGCCTGATCGTCATGCAGTACAACGGCGGCAAGAAATCCGAGAAGCCGTATGCGCTGGTCGGCAAAGGCATCACCTTCGACACCGGTGGCATCAGCCTCAAGCCGGGCGCCGGCATGGATGAAATGAAGTACGACATGGGCGGCGCCGCCAGCGTGTTCGGTACCCTGCGTGCCGTGCTTGAGCTGAAGCTGCCGATCAACCTGGTGTGCATCCTGGCCTGCGCCGAAAACATGCCGAGCGGCAACGCTTCGCGCCCGGGCGACATCGTCACCACCATGAGCGGCCAGACCGTGGAAATCCTCAACACCGACGCCGAAGGCCGTCTGGTGCTGTGCGATGCACTGACCTACTCCGAGCGTTTCAAGCCGCAAGCGGTCATCGACATCGCCACCCTGACCGGCGCCTGCGTGGTCGCGCTGGGTTCCCACACGTCGGGCCTGCTGGGCAACAACGACGAACTGATCGGCCAACTGCTGAGCGCTGGCAAGGCTGCCGACGACCGCGCCTGGCAACTGCCGCTGTTCGATGAATACCAGGAACAGCTTGACAGTCCATTTGCCGACATCGCCAACATTGGCGGCCCGAAAGCCGGCACCATCACCGCGGCCTGCTTCCTGTCGCGCTTCACCAAGAACCTGAACTGGGCGCACCTGGACATCGCCGGCACCGCCTGGACCAGCGGCGGCAAGGACAAGGGCGCCACTGGCCGTCCGGTTCCCCTGCTGACCCAGTACCTGCTGGACCGCGCCAAAGCCTGAAACCGATGATGGGCGGCGGCGTCACTTTCCGGTGACGCCGTTTGCCGCTCTGGAACCGCAATGACCAAAGTCGACTTCTATATCCTGCCCAGCGCCGATCCTTCGGCACGCCTGGATTTCGCCTGCAAGCTCACCGAAAAAGCCTGGCGCATGGGCCACCGCATCTACCTGCATTGCAGCGACGCAGCCCAGCGTGACGATCTCGATGCGCGGCTGTGGACGTTCAAGGGCGAAAGCTTCGTGCCCCATGGCCCTGCCGACAGCGAACCTGACGGCTTGATTGTTTTGGGGGTGGGCGATGACTGCGGTCAGCATCAGGATTTGCTGGTCAATCTCGACCTGAAAGTCCCGGCCTTCGCCAACAGGTTCGCCAGAGTGGCGGAAGTGGTGGTGGAGGATCCAACGATCAGAGCGGCCGCGCGGGAGAGTTTCCGTTTCTACCGCGAACAGGGCTATCCTCTGCAAGATCACCGTTTACAGCGACTCTGAGCCTTCCAATGGACACTCCAAAACCGCTGCAACAGTCCGCGCACCTGCTGGACGACCTTGAGTCGATCCGCCAATTGCTCGGCGATGACAACCTGCAACCGCCCCTGCTGACCGACACGGTCGAGGACGGCGACCAGGAACAGATTCCGATGTTGTTCGACGCCGTGAGCGAGCCTTCGCCACCTGTCGAACCAACACCTGCTGCTCCCGCCGTAGAACCAGCAGCGACGCCAGTCGCCAGCAAGAAGCCGGACGACTTGCTGCACCTGGACAGCGAATTGCGCGCTGCCGCGGAGCTGATCATGCAAGACGTGATCGACGACTTCGCTCCGCATATCGAAACCGAAATCAAACGCCGACTCAGTGCACGGCTTGAGCGGTTGTTGAGCCAGTACAACGACTGAACAGCTTGTGGTGGGAGCTCGCTCCCACAAAAAGCTCCCCGCCACAGGTTGAATCTTCAGGTACTGAGATAGCGCCCGATCAACGCGATCCCGCTGGCAAGTACCAGCCACGTCACCAGGCGTATGAACGCCTCGCGGGACAAGCGCATGGTCAGCCTTCGACCGAACCACAGCCCCAGCACCATGGCCGGCAACAGACAAACCGCCAGCGCCAGCAAGGGCAGATCGGCATACACACCGGCGATGGCAAACAGGCTCAAACGCACCACCGTACTGCAACTGATCAGCGCACTCTGGGTGGCCCGGGCCGCCTCCTTGGGCAAACGGCTGTTCAAATAGATCGCATAGAGAAAGCCGCCGCTGCCAAACAACGCGCCAAACATTCCGCCCACCGTCCCCATCGGCAGCGCCCATACGGCAGACAATTGCGTCGGGCGGGTTTTGATCCACAGGCTGTAAATCGCATAGGCGCTGATAAACAGCCCCATCAACAACAGCAACAGATCGGACTTGAGGTTCAGCAGGAAAATCACCCCCAGCGTGCACCCCACCGCCATGCAGGGCAGTAACCGCAACAGCTCCGGCCTGGCGACATCACGCCGCGAAGGCAACAGATTGCCGAATGCCGCGACAAAATCGAGCAGCACCAGCAACGGCACGATCTTCGACAGCGGCATGAACAGAATCAGAATCGGCCCCGCCACCAGCGCGGTGCCGAAACCGGCGATGCCGAACACGATGTAGGCCAGGGCGATGCCCGATGCGATCACCAGCCAGTCCACCGCGCCAAAACTCCATTGACCCAACAAATCAACCAACATTTCATCCAATCCCTGTAGGAGCTGCCGCAGGCTGCGATCTTTTGATCTTACCGTTTCAGTTACGCCGAAATACAAATCAAGATCAAAAGATCGCCCGAGCGCGGACCGAGCCTTCGGCAGCTCCTACAAGGGATCGTGCATTCAGTTGGAAAATGCCTTTAAACTGCGCCCCATGATTAAAGATCCCTTTTCAAGACTCGGCCTGGACCGTGAGGTCCTGACCGTCAGCCAGCTCAATGGCCGCGCGCGGGTGTTGCTCGAAGACGTGTTCAGCAACATCTGGGTCGAAGGTGAAATCTCCAACCTCGCCCGTCCGGCTTCGGGCCATGTGTACTTCACCCTCAAGGACAGCGGCGCCCAGGTCCGTTGCGCACTGTTCCGGCAGAACGCGGCACGGGTTCGCCAGGCACTGAAGGACGGGCTCGCGGTCAAGGTGCGCGGCAAAGTCTCGCTGTTCGAAGGGCGCGGTGATTATCAACTGATCCTCGATACTGTGGAGCCGGCCGGTGATGGCGCCTTGCGCCTGGCCTTCGACGCACTCAAGGAAAAACTCAGCGCCGAAGGCCTGTTCAGTGCCGAGCGCAAGGTCCCGCTACCGGCGCACCCGCAACGCATCGGCATCATCAGTTCGCCCACCGGGGCGGTGATCCGCGACATCATCAGCGTGTTCCGCCGTCGCGCACCGCAGGTGCAGTTGACCCTGATCCCCACCGCCGTACAGGGCCGCGAAGCCACCGCGCAGATCGTCCGCGCCCTGAAGCTGGCGGATGCCCGTGGTTTCGACGCACTGATCCTGGCCCGTGGCGGCGGTTCGCTGGAAGATCTCTGGTGCTTCAACGAAGAGGCCGTGGCCCGCGCCGTAGACGCTTGCGTGACGCCGATTGTCAGCGCGGTCGGCCATGAAACCGACGTGTCGATCAGCGACTTCGTGGCCGACGTTCGCGCGCCCACCCCTTCCGCTGCCGCCGAATTGCTGGCACCGGACTCCGGCGATCTGGTGCGTCGGGTCGAAAGCCTGCACCGACGGCTAGTGATGCGCATGCGTGACCGCTTGATGCGCGATCGACTGCGCCTGGAAGGCATTTCCCGGCGCCTGCGTCATCCCGGCGAGCGCCTGCGCCAGCAAGCACAACGCCTGGATGACCTGGACATGCGCATGCGCCGCGCGTTCGAGCGCAGCCTCAACACCCGTCGCGAACGCTTGATCCGCCTGGAAACCCGTCTGGCCGCACAACATCCCGGCCGGCAACTGGCAATGCTTCGCCAGCGCCTCGACAGCCTGGCCGAGCGCTTACCGCGCGCCATTCGCGAAGGGCTGAAGAACCGTCGCCTGCAATTGCACAGCCAGATGCAGACACTGCATGTGGTCAGCCCGTTGGCGACCCTCGGCCGTGGCTACAGCATCTTGCTGGACGAGCGCGGCAACGCGATCCGCAACGCTGCGCAAACCCATAACGGCCAGCGTCTCAAGGCCAAGTTGGGCGAAGGCGAACTGCAAGTGCGGGTCGAAGACAATCACCTGACGCCTGTCACCCTTTCTTTACTGGATTAATCTATGCCGCGTTTTCTCAGCGTCCTGTTTCTGCTATGCCTGACGTTCAATGCCCACGCCGACAGTTACATCACCCGCCTGCTGAACAAACCAGTGCCCGGTGGAGTTGCGGTGGTCAATCTGGGCCCGTCAGCACAAGCACCAAAAGTCAGTTACCAGGGCAAAGCCGTGCTGGTGGTCAAGGAGCAGGACGACTGGCTTGCGATTGTCGGCGTCCCCCTGACCGTCAAACCCGGCAGTCAGCAGATCAGCAGCGGCGATCGCAACCTGGCGTTCAACGTCGGTAGCAAGAAGTACCCCGAACAGCACATTACGCTGAAGAACAAGCGCCAGGTCAATCCGAACCCGGACGATCAGAAACGCATTGATCAAGAAATCCCTTTGCAACTGGGTGCCTACCGAAGTTTCAGTCCCAATACCCCCAGCAACCTGTTGTTGGACAAACCCGTTAACGGACCACTATCGAGCAAGTTCGGCGTACGCCGGTTCTTCAACGGCGAAGAACGCAATCCCCATGCAGGACTGGATTTCGCCGTGCCAACCGGTACCCCGATCAAGACCCCCGCCGGCGGCACAGTGATCCTGACAGGCGACTACTTCTTCAACGGCAACACCGTATTCGTTGACCACGGCCAGGGTTTTATCAGCATGTTCTGCCACATGTCGAAGATTGACGTAAAAGTTGGCCAGCAACTGGCCCGAGGGGAAGTGGTGGGGAAAGTCGGTTCGACCGGCCGCGCGACTGGGCCGCACTTGCATTGGAATATCAGCCTCAATGAGACTCGGGTGGACCCGGCTATTTTCATCGGCGCATTCCAGCCATAAATGTCACGATGTGGATTGCGCATGACGAACTGTCTGCGCAATACCCATAAACAATCCCATAGAAACAGAAGATAAAATCTCGCAAAAAAAGACTTTTCGAGTATTCCTCTCAATTTTTTTCGACTGCTTGCCAACCTTCACCCCCGCGGTTAGGGTTGAAGGCATGAAAACCTCTCACACCCTCATTCAGCTCCGCCAGCACCGCAGCCTGTGCCTCGTCAGTGCACGACTGCCGGGCTGAATCGTGGTGCCTCGTCCCAAGCGTTACTCCAAGAACTTTTGATCCACCGGCAGGCCGCCTTTTTTCGGCCCACACAATAAGGATTTCCTGATGAGCATGCTCAAAGACCCGTCTTCGAAATACCGCGCGTTCCCGACCATCGACATTCCGGACCGCACCTGGCCGTCGAAAACCATCACCGCCGCGCCGATCTGGTGCAGCTCCGACCTGCGTGACGGCAACCAGTCGCTGATCGAGCCGATGGACGCCGTCAAAAAGCTGCGCTTCTGGAAAACCCTGGTGCAGGTCGGCGTGAAGGAAATCGAAGCGTCGTTCCCGGCCGCCTCGCAAACCGACTTCGACTTCGTTCGCACCCTGATCGAAGGCAAACACATCCCGGACGACACCACCATCCAGGTGCTGACCCAGGGTCGTGAAGACCTGATCGAACGCACCTTCGAATCCCTGCGCGGCGCGAAGAAAGCTATCGTTCACCTGTACAACGCGACCTCCCCTTCCTTCCGCCGCATTGTCTTCAACCAGGACAAGGACGGGGTCAAGGCCATCGCCGTGAACGCCGCCAAGCTGTTCGTCAAATACGCGGCCATGCAGCCGGACACCGAGTGGACCTTCGAATACTCGCCAGAAACCTTCAGCGCCACCGAAATGGAGTTCGCCAAGGAAGTCTGCGACGCGGTGATCGACGTCTGGAACCCGACGCCCGAGCACAAGATGATCCTCAACCTGCCGGCCACGGTGGAATGCGCGACGCCGAACATCTATGCCGACCAGATCGAATGGTTCGGCCGTCACATCAACCGTCGTGACAGCGTGATCATCAGCCTGCACACCCACAACGACCGTGGTACTGGCGTTGCCGCCACCGAACTGGGCCTGATGGCTGGCGCCGACCGTGTCGAAGGCTGCCTGTTCGGCAACGGCGAGCGTACCGGTAACGTCGACCTCGTGACCGTGGCCCTGAACCTCTACACCCAGGGTGTGAACCCTGAGCTGGACTTCTCCGACATCGACGGCGTGCGTAAAGTCGTCGAAGAGTGCAACCAGATCCAGGTGCACCCGCGTCACCCGTACGTCGGCGACCTGGTGCATACCGCGTTCTCCGGCTCGCACCAGGACGCGATCCGCAAGGGCTTCGCCCAGCAGAAACCGGACGCACTGTGGGAAGTGCCATACCTGCCAATCGACCCGGCCGACATCGGCCGCAGCTACGAGGCGGTCATCCGCGTCAACAGCCAGTCGGGCAAGGGTGGTATCGCCTACCTCCTGGAACAGGAATACGGCATCAGCCTGCCGCGTCGCATGCAGATCGAGTTCAGCCAGGTCGTGCAGCGTGAAACCGACCGCCTGGGTCTGGAAATGACCGCCCAGCAAATCCACGCATTGCTGCACAGCGAGTACTTGCAGGCCAACACCCCGTACGCGCTGGTCAGCCATCGCCTGCAGGAAGAAAACGGTCACAGCGCCGTTGAAGTGGAAGTGGCCAGCCAAGGCCAGGGCGAGACCAACCTGCACTGGCGCGGCAAGGGCAACGGCGCCCTGGAAGCGCTGGTGGCCGGCTTGCCGGTACCGGTGGAAATCATGGACTACAACGAGCACGCCATCGGCGCGGGCACCAATGCCAAGGCCGCGGCCTACATTGAACTGCGTGTGAACGGTGAACGTGCGGTGCATGGCGTCGGCATCGACGAAAACATCACCACCGCCAGCTTCAAGGCCCTGTTCAGTGCGCTGAACCGTTCGCTGAGCCAGCCGGAAGCGAAAGCTGCCTAAGCGTCGCTGAAATGCAAAAGGCCTCAAGGTGCGAACCTTGGGGCCTTTTTATTTGTCTGCCTGTTTTTGTGTTGATTGTCCCGGCCCCATCGCGAGCAAGCTCGCTCCCACATTTGATCGGTGTGAACGCGGTCACTGTGGGAGCGAGCTTGCTCGCGATGAGGCCCTGTCAGACAGTAAAGATCTCAGGTGAACTCGAAGGTATCGGCATCCAGATTCGCCGGAAACCGCGTGCGATACGCCGCCAGCTCCACCGCATCCAAAGTCACCTTGAACACCCCATCAGCCTCCCCCGCACTGAACAACGTCTCACCCTGAAAATCCAGCACCTGGCTGTCACCGGTGTACGCGAAGCCTTTGCCATCCGTGCCAATGCGGTTCACTGCTGCCACATAGCACAGGTTCTCGATCGCCCGCGCCGGCAGCAGGCGGTTCCAGTGCTGGCGCCGTGCTCCTGGCCAGTTGGCGGTGTACAGCAGCAGATCAGTGTCCTGGGCGTCACGACTCCACACCGGGAAACGCAAGTCGTAGCAAATCAGCGGTCGCACGCGCCAGCCCTTGAGCTCGAACTGCACCTGGCGCTCGCCGGGGGTGTAGTGGTTGTGCTCGCCGGCCATGCGGAACAGATGACGCTTGTCGTAATGCAGCACCTCACCGTCCGGTCGCGCCCACAGCAGGCGATTGCGATGGCTGCCATCGGCTGCCTGAACGATCACGCTGCCGGTAATCACCGCATCAAGTTTCGCCGCCTGAGCCCGCAGCCATTTGCTGGTCGGACCATTTTCCGCTTCAGCGAGGGTTTCGGACTCCATTGAAAAACCGGTGGTGAACATCTCCGGCAGGATGATCAGGTCAGCGCCACGAGCCTGCTCCAGCAATGGCTCGAAATGCTCCAGATTGGCCTGACGGTCGTGCCAGGCCAGGGACGTCTGGATCAGCGCCACGTTCAGATTGGGCAATGCACTCAGATCACGCATAGTTTTTCCGCTGCTTCCCGCAGCGTCTCCTCACGCTTGGCAAAGCACAGCCGCACCAGGCGCTGGCCGACCGGTGGCGCCTGGTAGAACACCGAGATCGGGA
Source organism: Pseudomonas sp. 05L36 (assembly GCF_056398125.1). Taxonomy (NCBI): domain Bacteria; kingdom Pseudomonadati; phylum Pseudomonadota; class Gammaproteobacteria; order Pseudomonadales; family Pseudomonadaceae; genus Pseudomonas; species Pseudomonas sp. 05L36. Next base: position 90,167 of record NZ_JBFTOU010000019.1, read on the forward strand.
TACTGGCCACGCCATGCTCGCGCGTCATCCACAGGGCCATCTCGACGTCATTGAGGTCCGGGCGGATCTGCGAGTAATCGACCAACTGGAAATAGGTGCCGGTCACCCGGGTGAAACTGAAACGCGACGGCGCCAGCAGATCACAGAACAAATCGCGCTTGGCCTGATAAAAACCCGGCAGCTCTTCGACGTGTTCCGGGTGTTCGGCCATGAAGTCGGCCAAGGCATATTGCAGCGGCGTCACACCACAAAAATTCACGTACTGGTGCACCTTACGCAATTCCGCCGTCAGGGCCGGTGGTGCGACCACATAGCCGGTTTTCCAGCCTGTGACGTGGTAGGTCTTGCCGAACGAACTGACCACGAATGCGCGCTGATACAGCTCCTCATGGGCCAGCACGCTGACGTGGGGCACACCGTCGAACACCAGGTGCTCGTAGACTTCGTCGCTGATCACATAAATGTCGCGATCGCGGATCAAGGCTGCCAACTGGTCGAGTTCGGCACGGCTGACCAACGCACCACTCGGGTTGTGCGGGGTGTTGAGAATGATCATCCGCGTGCGCGGGCTCAGTGCCTGGGCAAGCTTCTCGAAGTCGATACTGAAGTCGTTCAGGCCCAGTTGCACATGCACGCAACGACCGCCGGCCAGCTCTACCGAAGGCTCGTAGCTGTCGTAGGCCGGGTCAAACACAATGACTTCGTCACCGCTGTGGATAACCGCCTGAATGGCACAGAAAATCGCCTCGGTCGCGCCGGGGGTGACCGTCACTTCAGTATCCACATCCACCTGCGCGCCATAACTGCGGGCGATCTTCGCCGCGATCTGCTGACGCAACACCGGCAGCCCGGTCATTGGCGAATATTGGTTATGGCCGCAGGCGATATGCCGGCCGACCGCATCGCACAGGGCCTGCGGGGCCGCGAAATCGGGAAAACCCTGGGACAGATTGAGCGCGCCGGTCTGTGCCGCGAGCTGAGACATCTGAGTGAAGATAGTGATGCCGACATTCGGCAGCTTGCTGGTGATCATCGGTGGTTCCCTGCTCTACACCCGGCTCTACGGCGGCGCGGGGAGTCCGAGGATAGCCCAAACGGCGCCCATAAAAAAAGGGCGCTCTGGTGAGCCCCCTCTTTAAATCCGGTCCTGTAGGAGCTGCCGCAGGCTGCGATCTTTTGATCTTGTCTTTAAAGCAAAATCAAAAGATCGCAGCCTGCGGCAGCTCGTACAAAAGCACGTCCCAGAACGCTCGAATCAGCGCTTGTCGCGGCGCTTCTTGTCGGCTTTCTTGTGGTGCGACATCAAACGACGCTTCTTGTTGACCTGACGGTCGGTGAGCGTGTTCTTGTTGCCTTCGTACGGGTTCTCGCCACCCTTGAACTCGATGCGGATCGGCGTACCGACCAGCTTCAGGACACGACGGTAAGTGTTTTCCAGGTAACGAACGTAAGACTTCGGCACCTTCTCGATCTGATTGCCGTGAATCACGATGATCGGCGGGTTCGCACCACCCAAGTGGGCGTAACGCAGCTTGATCCGGCGGTTGTTGACCATCGGAGGGGCGTGCTCACCGACCGCATCTTCCAGGATCTGGGTCAGGCGGTTGGTCGGCCAGCGGGTTACTGCGGATTTGAACGAGTTCTGTACCGAGGCGTAGAGGTTGCCCACGCCGGTGCCGTGCAGTGCCGAGATAAAGTGAATATCGGCAAACTCGACGAAGAACAGGCGACGCTGCAACTCGATCTTGACGAAGTCGCGCTCGCTCGGCGTCATGCCGTCCCACTTGTTGATCGCGATGACCAATGCACGACCGGCCTCGAGGGCAAAGCCCAGCAGGTTGAGGTCGTGGTCCACCACGCCTTCGCGGGCGTCCATCACGAAGATCACCACGTTGGCGTCTTTGATCGCTTGCAGGGTTTTGACCACGGAGAACTTTTCGACCTCTTCGTGGATCTTGCCGCGCTTGCGCACACCGGCGGTGTCGATCAGCGTGTACTTCTCGTCGTTACGCTCGAACGGGATGTAGATACTGTCACGGGTGGTGCCGGGTTGGTCGTAGACGATTACCCGGTCTTCCCCGAGCATGCGGTTGACCAGGGTCGACTTGCCGACGTTCGGACGGCCGATGATCGCGATCTTGATCCCGTCTTTTTCGCTTGGGCCAGGAATGCGCTTGGCTTCCTCGCCTTCGGCGACGTCTTCTTCCTCGCCTTCTTCCGGCTCTTCTTCGTCTTTCGGGAATTCGCTCAGGGCGATTTCCAGCATCTGAGTAATGCCGCGACCATGAGCGCCAGCGATCGGGATCGCGTGTCCCATGCCCAACGGAGCGAATTCGGCGCGGGCCATTTCAGGGTCGATGTTGTCGACCTTGTTGGCAACCACGTAGGAACGCTTGTTACGTTTGCGCAAATGCTCGGCGATCATCTGGTCGGCGGCGGTAAAACCGGCCTTGGCATCTACCAGGAACAGCACGACATCCGCTTCTTCAATGGCCAGCAGCGATTGCTCGGCCATTTTTTCGTCCATACCGTGCTCGTCACCGGAGATACCACCGGTGTCGACCAGAATGTAGGAACGCCCTTGCCACTTGGCCTCACCGTACTGGCGATCACGGGTCAGACCGGACAAGTCGCCGACGATGGCATCACGAGTCCTGGTCAGGCGGTTGAACAAGGTGGACTTGCCGACGTTTGGTCGGCCCACCAAGGCGATTACGGGAACCATGCGGCTCTCCACTTCGTTATTTCAGAAAATACAAAAGCCGCTGCGAGGCAGCGGCTGGTGCTCGGGGCAACACTGTGCGCTTGTCTGTGGGAGCGAGCCTGCTCGCGAAAAACGCCAAGGCACCGCGTTTATTCAGGACGCAAACGTAATCGTTGACGTCCATCGCGAGCAGGCTCGCTCCCACATTCATACCCACAAGTGAAGCAGCCTGGGGCTGTTAACCCCAAGCATAGTTCTTACTTGATGGTCAGGGCTTCCAGTTTGCCGCTGTTGCCATATACATAAATCGTGTCACCCATCACCAGCGGACGGGCACGCAGGCCGTCGCTGTCGATGCGCTCGCGGCCGACGAAACGACCGTCCACCTGACTCAGCAGGTGCAGGTAACCTTCCAGGTCACCGACTGCAACGTAGCTGGAGAACACTTCCGGGGCCGACAGTTGACGACGGGCCAGCGAATCGTTGCTCCACAAGGCTGTGGTGGAACGCTCGTCGACGCCTTCAACGGTGCCCGAAGACAGGCTCACATAAACGGTACCGAAACCCTGGGCGACACCGGCGTAGCTGGAAGCATCACGCTGCCAGAGCTGACGGCCGCTTTGCAGGTCCAGAGCGGCAACGCGCCCCTGATAGCTGGCGACATACAGCGTCTCGCCCGACAGCAGCAAGCCACCGTCGATATCGACCACACGCTCCAGCTCCGAACGACCTTGCGGGATCGCTACGCGCTGTTCCCACACCGGTACGCCGTTGGTGATATCCACGGCAACCACTTTACCGGTCGACAGGCCAGCCACCGCGAGGCGGTTGGTCACGATCGGCGCACTGGTGCCACGCAGGGTCAGTACCGCAGGGGTGCTGTCATAGATCCAGCGACGGTTACCGGTGGAGGCATCCAGGCCGATCAGGCGATCGTCCTGGGTCTGAACCACCACAACGTCACCGTTGTTGGCTGGCGGTGCCAGTACTTCGCTGGACACGCGAGCGCGCCACTTCTCTTCACCGTTGATGGCGTCCAGGGCAACGATTTCACCCTTGAGCGTACCGATGGTGACCAGACCGTAACCTACGCCAACGGCGCCGGAGACAGGCAGCTCGAGATCTTTCTTCCATTTGACGTCGCCGGTGTTGCGGTCCATCGCCATCAACACGCCAGTGACGTCGGCGGCATAGATGGTATCGCCATCGATGGCCGGAACCAGCATGTTGTAGGTTTCGCCCTGACCGTCACCGATCGAACGACTCCACTGCTTGTGCAGAACCACTTCTTCCTTGAAGTCGACCAGTTCGGCCGGAGGCAGTTCTTTTTTGCTGTTGCTGCTGCAACCCGCGGCCAACAAGGCCAGAGCCAGCAATGCTGCATGTTTCCAACGAATCACGTCACGCATCCCCTTTGGCCAGGTCGTCCAGCTTGATTTGCAGGCCACCGACCGCCGCTTCATCCGACAGAGCCGCCTTGGCTTTTTGATACGCCGCGCTCGCCTCATCGGTACGCCCCAACTGCACCAGCAGGTCGCCCTTGAGCTCTTCGCGAGTGGCCAGGAATGCCTTGTCGGCATCGCCGTCGAGCAACTTCAGTGCTTCGTCGGGCTTGTTCTGCGCACCGAGCACCTGGGCCAGACGCTGACGGGCGATTTCGCCCAGCGCCGGGTTGGCCGGCTTGGCGACGATGGCTTTGAGCTCGCTGGCCGCGTCGTCCAGCTTGCCGCTGTCGACCGCAACCTTGGCCACGAACAGGCTGCCGTACTGCGCGTAGGCGCTGCCGCCGAACTCGCTGTTGAGCTTGCCGGCCAGGTCCGAAACACGGGCCGCATCAGGCTTGCCATCAGGCGTCAACGTGGTTTCGAGCAATTGCTGATAGAGAATCGAGGCGCCTTGCGACTGATTGCTCTGATACTTGTGGAACGCCTGCCAGCCGAACACGATGACCAGCGCCAACAGGCCGCCAGTGACCAGGGGCTTACCGTTGCGTGACCACCATTCCTTCAATTCCGCCACATGTTCGTCTTCGGTACTCGACACCCCAATACTCCTTAATCGCTAATTCGGCTGTTTAGACAGCTTCAACCCTGCACGACGCAGGTGGCCAGGTGTGCTGCAAGCGCATCCCAGGCAATGCTTTGTTGTTCGCCCTGGCCACGCAGGGGCTTGAAACCTACCACTTGCTGGGCCATTTCGTCGTCACCGAGGATCAGCGCATACAGCGCACCGCTCTTGTCGGCCTTCTTGAACTGGCTTTTGAAACTGCCGGCGCCGGCATTCACTTGCAGGCGCAGGTTGGGCAACTGGTCACGAACGCGCTCCGCCAGGATCAGCCCGGCGAGCTCGGCGGCTTCACCGAAGGCGCAGAGGTAGACGTCGACCTGACGGGAGATCTCTTGCGGGATCTGCTCCAGGGTTTCCAGCAACAGCACCAGGCGTTCGATGCCCATGGCAAAGCCAACGCCGGCGGTCGGCTTGCCGCCCATCTGCTCCACCAGACCGTCGTAACGGCCACCGGCACACACGGTGCCCTGGGCGCCGAGCTTGTCGGTGACCCACTCGAAAACGGTCTTGCTGTAGTAATCCAGCCCGCGAACCAGCTTCGGGTTGATCACGTAAGGAATGCCGGCGGCGTCCAGGCGAGCCTTGAGGCCCTCGAAATGCACGCGGGATTCTTCGTCGAGGTAGTCGGCCATTTTCGGTGCATCGACCAATACCGCCTGGGTGTCGGCATTCTTGGTATCAAGAACCCGCAGCGGGTTGGTCTTCAGGCGGCGCTGGCTGTCTTCGTCCAGCTTGTCCAGATGCCGGGACAGGAACTCGACCAGTGCTTCGCGATAACGACCACGGGATTCGCTGGTGCCCAGGCTGTTGAGCTCGAGCTTGACCGCATCGCGGATGCCCAGTTCGCCCCACAGGCGCCAGGTCAGCACGATCAGCTCGGCGTCGATGTCCGGACCGTCGAGGTTGAACACTTCGACACCGATCTGGTGGAACTGGCGATAACGGCCTTTCTGCGGACGCTCGTGGCGGAACATCGGGCCGATGTACCAGAGTTTCTGCACCTGGCCGCCACCGGTGATGCCGTGCTCCAGCACTGCGCGCACACAGGCCGCCGTGCCTTCAGGGCGCAGGGTCAGGGAGTCGCCGTTGCGGTCGTCGAAGGTGTACATCTCTTTTTCGACGATGTCGGTCACTTCACCGATGGAACGCTTGAACAGTTCGGTGAACTCGACGATCGGCATGCGGATCTGCTTGTAACCGTAGTTATCCAGCAGGCGCGAAACGGTGCCTTCGAAATGACGCCACAGGGGGGTCTGCTCGGGCAGGATGTCGTTCATGCCACGAATGGCTTGCAGAGACTTGCTCACTTTAAATCCTTAAATTCGTTCGGCGCGTCGTCGGGATCAGCCGCGCGCGATAACGGCAGCGTCAGCTTCGACCTTTTCGGCCGCTTTCTGGCGGATCAAGCGTTCAAGCTCATCCACCAGATTGTCATTCGTCAGTTTCTGCGACGGCTTGCCGTCGATGTAAATCAGGTTCGGCGTACCGCCGGTCAAGCCGATATGGGCTTCCTTGGCTTCGCCCGGGCCGTTGACCACGCAACCGATGACCGCGACATCCAGCGGCACCAGCAAATCTTCGAGGCGCCCTTCCAACTCGTTCATGGTCTTGACCACATCGAAATTCTGCCGCGAGCAGCTCGGGCAGGCGATGAAGTTGATGCCACGGGAACGCAGGTGCAGGGACTTGAGAATGTCGTAGCCGACTTTCACTTCCTCGACCGGGTCGGCCGCCAGCGAGATGCGGATAGTATCGCCAATCCCTTCGGCGAGCAGCATACCGAGGCCCACGGCAGATTTCACCGTGCCGGAACGCAAACCACCGGCTTCAGTGATGCCCAGGTGCAGCGGCTGGACGATTTCCTTGGCCAGCAGGCGGTAGGCTTCGACGGCCATGAACACGTCGGACGCTTTCACGCTGACCTTGAAATCCTGGAAGTTCAGGCGTTCAAGGTGCTCGACGTGACGCAAGGCAGACTCGACCAGCGCAGCCGGGGTCGGCTCGCCGTATTTCTTTTGCAGGTCTTTTTCCAGGGAGCCGGCGTTCACACCGATACGGATCGGGATCCCGCGGTCACGGGCGGCATCCACCACCGCACGCACGCGGTCTTCGCGACCGATGTTGCCCGGGTTGATCCGCAGGCAATCGACACCCAGTTCGGCTACGCGCAAAGCGATCCGGTAATCGAAGTGAATGTCGGCAACCAGGGGCACCTTGACCAGCTGCTTGATCTTGCCGAAGGCTTCGGCGGCGTCCATGTCCGGTACGGAGATCCGCACGATATCGACGCCGGCCGCTTCCAGGCGATTGATTTGCGCGACGGTGGCCGCGACATCGTTGGTGTCGCTGTTGGTCATGCTCTGCACAGCGATAGGTGCATCGCCGCCAACAGGCACGTTACCGACCCAGATCTTGCGGGATTCGCGACGTTTGATTGGAGATTCGCCGTGCATGACTTATTGACCCAACTTCAGGCGAGCAGTCTCGCCACTGGTGAACGGAGCGACATCAACCGGCTGGCCGTTGTAGCTGACCTGAGCGCCGCGGGCAAAGCCCAGACGCACGGTAAACGGTGGTTTACCATTGACTGCCAGGCTGGCGCCTTTGCGCTTGAGACCGCTGAACAGTACCTTGCCACTACCGTCGGTCACTTGTGTCCAGCAATCGGCGGTGAACTGCACCTGAACCTGGCCTTGACCGGCCACTGGCGCGGTTACCGCTGGAGCAGGAGCGCTCGGGGCTGCCGGAGCAGTCGCGACCGGGGCAGCAGGCGCTGCCGGGGCGGGAGTTGCCGGAGTCACTGGTGCTGCGACAACTGGCGCTGAATTGTGAGCAGGCGCGGCTGGAGTGGCCGGCACCGCCGGTGCAGTCGCCTGAGCTTCTGCCGGAGTGTTGGCCTGTGGCAGTGCGAGGACGGTTCCCCCTTCGGTCTGACCTTCCACGACAGCCTGGTCTTCCGGCTCGTCCAGCGGATGAATCTGCGTAGTACCGTCGGCGCCTTCGACTTCAACGTGTTCCGGAACCAGCCCGATCAGGTCCTTGGTACGCATCGAGGTCTGATCCTGCCACCAGACGAAACCGCCACCGATCACCGCGATCAGCAACAGCAGGCTGACGATTCGCAGGATGGTGTGGGAGACCCGGACCGGTTCTTCGATACGACCCAGACTGTGAACACTGCTGCCCTGGGAGTCGGTACCGGTGGATTGATCGAATTGCTGGACCAGTACGGCCTGGTCCATGCCGAGCAATTTGGCATAGGCGCGAATGTAACCACGGGCAAAAGTATGCCCGGGCAGCTTGTCGAAAGCGCCGGCTTCCAGATTGCTCAAGGAAGTGGGGGTGAGGTTGAGCTTGAGGGCCACTTCGGCCAGCGACCAGCCATTGCTTTCGCGGGCCTGGCGCAAAGTCTCACCGGGGTTTACGCGATTCGCTGCTACAACTTCGGGATGCGCCGCTTTCATCATTGCTCCGACAGGTATTGCTGATATTCCGGTGTACCGGGATAGAGTCTTTTTAGTTGCAGGCCGGCACTTGCGGCCTTGTCGCGGTCGTCAAACACTTTTGCCAGCCGAACGCCGAGCAATAGACTACGTGCATTTTGTTCAGTGAGCTGGCTAAAACGGTCGTAATAGTCACGCGCGGGCACATAATGCCTGTCTTCGTAAGACAACTCAGCCATTTCCAGCAATGCACGAGGTTGTTGGCGGTTCAGACGCAGGGCTTTTTCCAGTTGCTGCTGGGCCAAATCGCGCTGACCGAGCATCGCAGCGGTCATGCCCAGGTTCTCGAACACCCGCGAACGCTCAGGATACAGGGTATCGGCTGCGGCTTGTTCAAAGCGCTCGTAGGCTTCCTTGTAACGCTTCTGCTCGAACAGAAAACTGCCGTAATTATTGAGGATTCGCGCATCGGCGGGACGGGAAGACAGCGCCTTGCGGAAATGCTCATCGGCAAGTTCCGGTTCCATCTCGGCCTGGAACACCAGCCCCAGCGCCGCGTTGGCATCAGGGTCGGAGCCATCCAGTTCCAGCGCTTTTTTCAACGGGACCTTGGCGCGCTCGGTCATCCCCTGCTGCAAATACCCGATACCCAGCTGAACGTACGCCTCACGCGCTTCATCGCGGCCCTTGCTGGTCTTCATCGGGCTGTAGTCGCCCGAAAGCACGCAGCCAGCACACAGGCTGGCCAACAGCAAAAGCAGCGCAAAGCGCAGGGACATAGAGTTCCTCTCTTGGTTATTTCGCGGTGTCTTGCGCTACATCGTTGTCGGCGTTGAGTTCACGCACGGCGATATAACGTTCGCTGCGACGGGTGCGATCCAGCACCTGCCCTACCAATTGACCACAGGCGGCGTCGATGTCCTCACCACGGGTGGTGCGGACGGTGACATTGAAACCTGCATGGTGAAGCTGATCCTGAAAACGACGAATCGCATTATTGCTCGGACGCTCGTAACCGGAATGCGGGAACGGGTTGAACGGGATCAGGTTGATCTTGCACGGGATGTTCTTGAGCAGCTCGATCATTTCCACCGCGTGCTCGACCTTGTCATTGATATCTTTGAGCAAGGTGTACTCGATGGTCAGCACGCGCTTTTCGCCGAGATTCGACATGTAGCGCTGGCACGACTCGAGCAGCATCTTAAGCGGATACTTCTTGTTGATCGGCACCAATTGGTTACGCAATGCGTCATTCGGTGCGTGCAGGGACAACGCCAGGGAGACGTCGATGTGCTTGGAGAGCTCATCGATCATCGGCACCACGCCGGAGGTCGACAGGGTCACACGGCGCTTGGAAATGCCGTAGCCCAGGTCGTCCATCATCAGATGCATGGCCGCGACGACGTTGTCGAAGTTCAGCAGCGGCTCACCCATGCCCATCATCACCACGTTGGTGATTGCACGGTCGACGGTTGCCGGGACGCTGCCAAAGGATTTGTTGGCAATCCACACCTGACCGATGACTTCGGCGGCGGTGAGGTTGCTGTTGAAGCCTTGCTTGCCGGTGGAGCAGAAACTGCAATCCAGGGCACAGCCTGCCTGGGACGAAACGCACAAGGTGCCGCGCTTGCCCTGGGGAATGTACACGGTCTCGACGCAGCTGCCGGACGCCACGCGCACCACCCATTTACGGGTGCCGTCGGTGGAAATGTCCTCGCTGACCACTTCAGGACCGCGAACTTCAGCAATCACCTTGAGCTTGTCGCGCAAGGCCTTGCTGACGTTCGTCATGGCGTCGAAATCATCGACGCCAAGGTGGTGAATCCATTTCATTACCTGACCGGCACGGAAACGCTTCTCCCCGATTGAGTCGAAGAATTTTTCCATTTCCTGTTGAGTCAGACCCAGCAGGTTGGTTTTTACAGTCGATGTAGTCATGGATTCACCTTCACTCTTAAGCCAATGCTTAGCGAGTGGTTACTTCAGTAGCTGCGAAGAAGTACGAGATTTCGCGAGCGGCAGCGGCTTCGGAGTCCGAACCGTGCACAGCGTTGGCGTCGATGGAATCAGCGAAGTCAGCGCGGATGGTACCGGCAGCAGCTTCTTTAGGGTTGGTAGCGCCCATCAGCTCACGGTTCAGAGCGATAGCGTTTTCGCCTTCCAGAACCTGAACGACAACCGGACCGGAGATCATGAAAGCAACCAGGTCGTTGAAGAAACCACGAGCGCTGTGCTCAGCGTAGAAGCCTTCAGCTTCAGCTTTGGACAGTTGCTTCAGTTTCGAAGCTACAACGCGCAGGCCAGCTTTTTCGAAACGAGTGGTGATCTCGCCGATAACGTTTTTTGCAACAGCGTCAGGCTTGATGATGGAGAAAGTACGTTGAACAGCCATGGTGTAACTCCAGAAACGGTAATTTACGAAAAATTAAACCCGCGAATTATACGCGGGTTCTTGGGTATTGCCTAACCTGCAGCGTGGCTCAGTCGCGTTCTTCGATCCAGTGGGCCTGAATGGCCTCCAGAATCTTTTCGCCACAATGCTCAGGCATGTCGTCGAAATCGGGCAACTCCATCACCCATTTACGCAGATCGACGAAGTTGACCGACATAGGGTCCACGTCGGGCTTGCTTTCAGCCAGCTGGATCGCGATCTCCAGCACATCAGTCCACTTGAGTTTCATGACAATTCCTTGAATCAGTGCGCTGCTTCGGCTGCGTGGTTGAGCGAGTACTTCGGAATTTCGACGGTCAGGTCTTCGGTACCGACCTTGGCCTGGCACCCCAAACGCGACTCACGCTCAAGACCCCAAGCCTTATCAAGGTAGTCTTCTTCCAGCTCGTCGGCCTCTTCCAGCGAATCGAAACCCTCGCGGATGATGCAGTGGCAAGTGGTGCAGGCGCAGACACCGCCACAGGCACTTTCCATCTCGATATGGTGCTCATGGGCCAGCTCGAGGATGGACGTACCGGTCTCAGCCTCTACAACCATGCCTTCAGGGCAGAACTTCTCGTGTGGCAGAAAAATGACCTGCGGCATCGTTATTCCTCAATCTCATTCAGGTTGCGCCCCGCCAGCGCGGCTTTCACCGTCGAGTCCAGGCGGCGGGCAGCAAAGGCGTCGGTCACTTGCGACAGACGCTTGGTCTGCTGCTCGATGGCATAACCATCGGTACCTTTCATCAGTTCGGTCAGTTCCTGCACCTGCATGTCGATGACCAGGCGCTCTTCGGCGTCGAGCAAGCGCTCGCCATCCGCCTCCAGAGCAGCCTGCACCGCCTCGATCAGGCGCTGGGCGTCGACCTGCTGCTCGCGCAATACGCGGGCAACCTTGTCGTCATTGGCGTGCTGGAACGAATCCTTGAGCATTTTGGCGATTTCGCCGTCGGTCAGACCGTAGGACGGCTTGACCTGGATGCTGGCCTCGACGCCCGAACCCAGTTCGCGGGCGGAAACACTGAGCAGACCGTCGGCATCGACCTGGAAGGTCACGCGAATCTTCGCCGCGCCAGCCACCATCGCCGGAATCCCGCGCAACTCGAAGCGTGCCAGGGAGCGGCAGTCGCTGATCAGCTCACGCTCGCCCTGCAATACGTGGATGGCCATGGCCGACTGGCCGTCTTTATAAGTGGTGAAGTCCTGGGCGCGGGCGACGGGGATGGTGGTGTTGCGCGGAATCACCTTCTCCATCAGGCCGCCCATGGTTTCCAGCCCCAGGGACAACGGAATCACGTCGAGCAGCAGCAATTCGCTGCCATCACGCTTGTTACCGGCCAACGTATCGGCCTGGATCGCAGCGCCAATCGCTACCACTTGATCCGGATCGATTTCTGTCAGCGGCTCACGGCCGAAGGCTTCGGCGACGGCGTCACGAACGCGAGGAACGCGAGTCGAACCACCCACCATGACCACGGCATGCACGTCTTCCAGCTCGATACCGGAATCACGAACAGCGCGGCGGCAGGCCTTCAGGCTGCGGGCAACCATCGGCTCGATCAGCGCATTGAAGGCTTCGCGAGTGAGTTCAGCCTTCCAGTCGCCATAAGCGACTTCGACGCTCGCAGAGTTGGTCAGCGCTTCTTTTGCCGCACAAGCAGTCTGCAGCAGGTTGCGTTGCACGCCCGGGTCGAGATCGGCGGACAGGCCAGCGCTCTCGATGATCCAGCCAGCGATCGCGTGGTCAAAGTCGTCGCCGCCCAGGGCGCTGTCGCCGCCGGTAGCCAGGACTTCGAAGACACCGCCGGTCAGGCGCAGAATCGAAATATCGAAGGTGCCGCCGCCCAGGTCATAAATCGCGACCAGGCCTTCGGCGTGCTGGTCCAGACCGTAAGCCACGGCTGCCGCGGTCGGCTCATTGAGCAAGCGCAGCACGTTCAGACCGGCCAGCTTGGCCGCATCCTTGGTGGCTTGACGCTGAGCGTCGTCGAAATAGGCCGGAACGGTGATCACCGCGCCCACCAGTTCGCCGCCCAAGGTCGCTTCGGCGCGTTGACGCAGGACCTTGAGGATATCGGCGGAGACTTCGACCGGGCTTTTCGGGCCCTGGATCGTGTCGATGAACGGCATGTGCGACTCGCCGCCGACAAAGCGGTACGGCAACTGATCGCCCAACTGCTTGACGTCGGACAGACCACGACCCATCAAGCGCTTGACCGACAGCACGGTGTTCAACGGATCGGTGGCGGCGGCCAGCTTGGCGGATTCGCCAACCTCGACGCGATCGGCGTGGTAGCGCACGGCAGACGGCAGGATGACCCGCCCTTCTGCGTCGGCAAGCGGCTCGGAAAGACCACTGCGCAATGCAGCGACCAGCGAATTGGTAGTGCCCAAGTCGATCCCCACAGCCAGACGACGCTGGTGCGGTTGAGGACTTTGGCCGGGTTCGGCGATCTGCAGTAGGGCCATCGTTATCAGGACTTATCTGTATATCAGGCGTGCGACCGGAGCGGCACTGGGTTAATCGTCGAGGCGCTCTTCTAACTGGCGCACTTCGTGGGTGAGCTTGTCGAGAAACTGCATGCGCCGCATCAGGCGCTCGGCCTGTTCACGTTGCGCTGCATCATTCCAGCAAGCCGCGAAGCTTTGGTTCAGTACATCCTGAGCGGTTTTCAAGCGACGCTTGAACGCTGCAACACCGGCCAAATCGGCACTGTCTTGCAGGTCTTCGAGCTCTTCACGCAACTCCATCTGCTGCAGAAGAAACTCCGGATCATGCACCGTGACCTCCAGCGGCAGCTCGCCACCATTCAAGGCGAGCAGGTAACGCGCGCGCTTGGGTGGACTCTTGAGCGTCTGGTAGGCCTCGTTGAGGCTCGCGGATTGCTCCAGCGCCAACCGCTGCTCGCGCTCGGAAGCGTCAGCAAAGCGGTCCGGATGAACGCCGCGCGCCAACTCTCGGTAGCGCGTAGCCAGCTGATCGAGGTCCAGATTGAAACTCGGTTGCAGCTCGAATAAAGCGAAATGACAAGGAGTACCCACGACAAGCCTCAGATGTTGAAGCTTTCGCCGCAGCCACATTCACCGCGCACGTTGGGGTTGTTGAACTTGAAGCCTTCGTTCAACCCTTCCTTGACGAAATCGAGCTCGGTGCCGTCCAGGTAGGCCAGGCTTTTCGGGTCGATGATCACTTTTTCGCCATGACTTTCGAACACCTGGTCCTCTGCAACCACCTCGTCGACAAACTCCAGCACGTAGGCAAGGCCGGAACAGCCTGTGGTGCGAACACCCAGACGAATCCCTTCACCTTTGCCGCGCCCGTCGAGGGAGCGCCGCACGTGTCGAGCAGCCGCTTCTGTCATGCTGATAGCCATCGGTGACTCCTTACTCGTCGCCAAAACTCGAAAATCAGATCAAGCCTTTCTTCTGCTTGTAATCGCGAACAGCCGCCTTGATGGCGTCTTCAGCGAGTACCGAGCAGTGGATTTTCACTGGCGGCAGGGCCAGTTCTTCAGCCAGCTGGGTGTTCTTGATGGTTTCCGCTTCGTCCAGGGTCTTGCCCTTCATCCACTCGGTGGCGAGGGAGCTGGAAGCGATTGCCGAACCGCAACCGTAGGTCTTGAACTTGGCATCTTCGATGATGCCGGCGTCGTTGACCTTGATCTGCAGGCGCATCACGTCGCCGCACGCCGGAGCGCCGACCATGCCGGTGCCGACATCAGGGTCTTCCGCGTCCATCTTGCCGACGTTGCGCGGGTTTTCGTAGTGGTCGATGACCTTTTCGCTGTAAGCCATGATTCTTAATCCTCACTCATCAGAGAGTCGCTCTTGAAGCCCTGAAACCTGAGTTTACAGGGCTGATTGCGGCGACTTGAAATCAGTGTGCCGCCCACTCGATTTTCGAAATGTCGACACCGTCTTTGTACATGTCCCACAGCGGCGACAGAGCGCGCAGCTTGGTAACGGCCTCGCAGACTTTCTGCGCGGCGTAGTCGATTTCTTCTTCGGTTGTGAAACGGCCGAAGGTGAAGCGGATCGAGCTGTGTGCCAGTTCGTCGTTGCGGCCCAGGGCGCGCAGTACGTACGAAGGCTCAAGGGACGCCGAGGTGCAGGCCGAACCGGACGAAACCGCCAGATCCTTGAGCGCCATGATCAGCGACTCGCCTTCAACGTAGTTGAAGCTCAGGTTCAGGTTGTGCGGAACGCGGGCGGTCAGGCTGCCGTTGACGTACAGCTCTTCCAGGTGCTCGACCTGCTTGTAGAAGCGGTCGCTCAATGCCTTGATGCGTGCGTTCTCGGCAGCCATGTCTTCCTTGGCTACGCGGAAAGCTTCACCCATGCCGACGATCTGGTGGGTCGCCAGGGTGCCGGAACGCATGCCGCGTTCGTGGCCGCCACCGTGCATGGTCGCCTCGATACGTACGCGCGGCTTGCGGCTTACGTACAGGGCGCCGATACCTTTAGGACCGTAGGTCTTGTGGGCGGAGAACGACATCATGTCGACTTTCAGCTTCGAAAGGTCGATCTCGACCTTGCCAGTGGACTGAGCGGCGTCGACGTGGAACAGGATGCCCTTGGAACGGAGCAGTTCGCCGATCGCTGCGATGTCGTTGATGGTGCCGATTTCGTTGTTCACGTGCATGACCGAAACCAGGATGGTGTCGTCGCGCAGTTCGGCTTCGATCATCTCCGGGGTCACCAGGCCATCGGTGCGAGGCTCGATGTAGGTCACTTCGAAGCCTTCACGCTCCAGTTGGCGCATGGTGTCCAGGACAGCCTTGTGCTCAATCTTGGTGGTGATCAGGTGCTTGCCCTTGGTGGCATAGAAATGCGCCGCACCCTTGATTGCCAGGTTGTCGGATTCGGTGGCCCCGGAGGTCCAGACGATTTCACGCGGATCGGCGTTGACCAGGTCAGCGACCTGACGACGAGCGTTTTCGACGGACTCTTCGGCTTTCCAGCCAAACACGTGGGAACGGGACGCCGGGTTACCGAAGTTTCCGTCGACCAGCAGGCATTCACTCATCTTTTGCGCGACACGCGGATCAACCGGGGTAGTCGCAGAGTAATCAAGGTAAATCGGCAATTTCATGGACTATCTCCTAAATCAGGCTGGCTGGCGTGCCGCTAGCTCTCTGGCAGTCATTCGACGGCGGACGCTTCAATCTTGTCCAGGCGTGGCGCCTTGCTGTTGCAACGGCGTTGGTCCTGGCGCTGGGCTACTTCTTGCACCTCACGGCGAGTCACAAGGTCAGCCAAGCTGATACCGCTCAGAAATTCGTGAATCTGCAGGCTCAGATCGCACCACAAGTGGTGAGTCAGGCAAGTGTCGCCGGAATGGCAATCACCCTGCCCCTGGCATTTGGTTGCATCGACCGATTCGTTCACCGCATCGATCACCTGGGCGACCTGGATGCCCTGCATGTCGCGGGACAATTGGTAGCCACCGCCCGGACCGCGCACGCTGGACACCAGATTGCTGCGGCGCAATTTGGCGAAAAGCTGTTCGAGGTAGGACAGGGAGATGCCTTGGCGCTCGGAGATATCGGCCAGGGACACGGGCCCGTGCTGCGCGTGCAATGCCAGATCGAGCATGGCGGTCACGGCGTATCGGCCTTTTGTAGTCAGTCGCATGGACAATTACCACGGAGTTCGGAATGAGGCGAGTATGCAATTCCCGAGTATTTAAGTCAACTATAAGACCTAGTACTTTAGTCAGGTTTACCCGCAAAAGAGCGGCGGAATCATAGCAGGGTCTGCGGTTTAATGGCACACCGCTTAGCGCAGTGCCATTGCCTGAACACGACACGCAACGGAACTGCTGCTGCACGCGATATCCGGATGCAAATGTAGGAGCTGCCGCAGGCTGCGATCTTTTGATCTTTGCCGTTAAAAGCAAGATCAAAAGATCGCAGCCTGCGGCAGCTCCTACAGGACATCAGCCGGCTTTACTTTCGTCTTTGTCCTTCACACAGGCAAAGTCTTCTTCGCGCAGCTCAGGCAGATCTTTCGCACAGTAATTGCTGCCCAGGTCCTTCAGCGCCCCGCACATCCCCTCCAGGCGTCCATCGACCGCCTGCAAGTGATCGAGCAGCTGACCAATGGCACGCGCCACCGGGTCGGGCATGTCTTCGCTGAGGCCGTAGGCATCAAAACCGATCTTCTCGGCCATGGCCTTGCGCTTGGCGTCCTGCTCGACATCGGACTTGACGATGATCCGCCCCGGAATACCCACCACAGTGGCACCCGGCGGCACTTCCTTGGTCACTACAGCATTGGAACCCACCTTGGCCCCGGCACCGACAGTGAACGGGCCGAGCACCTTCGCGCCCGCCCCGACAACTACGCCATCACCCAAGGTCGGGTGACGCTTACCCTTGTTCCAGCTGGTGCCGCCCAGGGTTACGCCCTGGTAAATAGTGACGTCATCGCCGATCTCGGCGGTTTCACCGATAACGATGCCCATGCCATGGTCAATGAAGAAGCGACGCCCCACCCTGGCCCCCGGATGGATCTCGATCCCGGTCAACCAGCGACCGAAGTTCGACACCAGCCGCGCCAGCCATTTCAGGTCCGCGCGCCACAGCATCGCCGACAAACGGTGAATCCAGATGGCGTGCATGCCGGGGTAGCAGGTCAGGACTTCAAAAGCGTTACGCGCCGCCGGGTCTCGGTGGAATACGCTCTGGATATCTTCACGCAAACGCTCGAACATCATTAATCCTTCCGCTTAAGGAGCTCGCCACGGGCCGCTTTCTGGGTTTCCGTGAGGATGCCACGCAAAATATTCATTTCCGCCCGGCTGACCGAGCTGCGTCCGTACAACCGGCGCAGGCGCGCCATCAAGTGCCGTGGCTTTTCCGGATCGAGGAATTCGATGGCCACCAGGGTCTGCTCCAGGTGCTCATAGAATCGTTCCAGCTCATCCATGGTCGCCAGCTCAGCGCTTTTGACCGAAGCCACTTCTTCCTTCTCGACCTTGCTCGGCTGACCTTGCGCGGCCAGCCAGGACATGCGCACTTCATAACCCAACACCTGCACCGCCGCCCCAAGGTTCAGCGAGCTGAACTCAGGATCTGATGGAATGTGCACGTGATAATGACATCGCTGCAGCTCTTCGTTGGTCAGGCCGGAGTCTTCACGACCGAACACCAGGGCAATTTCAGCACCCTGCCCGGCCTCCTCGATCACCTTCGTTCCGCATTCGCGGGGGTCGAGCAACGGCCAGGGAATACGCCGGTCGCGGGCACTGGTACCCAGCACCAGGTTGCAGCCGACCAAGGCATCTTCCAAGGTGGCGACGACTTGCGCGTTTTCAAGGATATCCCCGGCACCGGAGGCACGGGCATCGGCCTCGTGGTGCGGAAACACACGAGGCTCGACCAGCACCAGCCGCGACAGCCCCATGTTCTTCATGGCACGCGCAGCCCCGCCGATATTGCCCGGATGGCTGGTATTGACCAGGACGACACGAATGTTTTGCAGCAAGGGAGGCGCTCTCGAACACGATAATCGGGAGCGGAATCTTACAGCGCTGGCTACCGTTAAGCCATGAAAGCGAACGTCGTCCTTCTCCTGTAGAAACTTTCTGATAGAATGCCCGGCTTTCTTTAACAACCTTAGGTGACACATCCATGCAGCCCATGCTGAATATCGCGCTGCGCGCCGCCCGCAGCGCCAGTGAATTGATCTTCCGCTCCATCGAGCGCCTGGATACCATCAAGGTCGACGAAAAAGACGCCAAGGATTACGTATCCGAGGTGGATCGCGCCGCCGAACAGAAAATCATCGACGCCCTGCGCAAGGCCTACCCGAATCACTCGATCAAGGGTGAAGAAACCGGCATGCACGCCGGCACCGGCATCGAAGGCGAAGAGTACCTGTGGATCATCGATCCGCTGGACGGCACCACCAACTTCCTGCGCGGCATTCCTCATTTCGCTGTCAGCATCGCCTGCAAATACCGCGGTCGTCTTGAGCACGCTGTTGTTCTGGACCCGGTTCGCCAGGAAGAATTCACCGCCAGCCGTGGTCGCGGCGCTCAACTGAACGGTCGTCGCCTGCGCGTCAGCGGTCGCACCAGCCTGGACGGCGCCCTGCTGGGTACCGGCTTCCCGTTCCGTGACGACCAGATGGACAACCTCGACAACTACCTGGGCATGTTCCGCGCCCTGGTTGGCCAGACCGCCGGCATCCGCCGCGCAGGTTCGGCGAGCCTGGACCTGGCCTACGTGGCCGCCGGCCGTTTCGACGCCTTCTGGGAGTCGGGCCTGTCCGAGTGGGACATGGCTGCGGGCGCCCTGCTGATCCAGGAAGCTGGTGGACTGGTGAGCGACTTCACCGGCGGTCACGACTTCCTTGAGAAAGGCCACGTCGTTGCCGGCAACACCAAATGCTTCAAGGCAGTGTTGACGGCGATCCAGCCGCACCTGCCAGCCTCGCTGAAGCGCTAAGCTTCCAGCGACTGAAAAGCACCCTTCGGGGTGCTTTTTTTATGCCCGCAATTCGATCCGAAATACTGCAGGAGCGAGCTTGCTCGCGATGGGCGTCAACGATAACGCGGGCATTCTGGATGAACGCGGTGCCTTTGGGTTCTTCGCGAGCAAGCTCGCTCCTACAGGGACTGGTGGCGATGCAGGAATCGCAGGCACAAAAAAGCACCCCGCAGGGTGCTTCTTTTTTATCCAGCGTCAGCAGATCACTGAGCCGCCTGATTCTCCGACAAGATCAGCTTGCCTTCCTTATCCACCGGAATCTGGTTGCCTGGATCACGATCCATGCGCACCTTGCCTTCCTTGCCGTCCAGCGAATACCGCACGTCGTAACCTACAACCTTGTCACTGATGTCGTTAACTGTGTTACAGCGGGTCTGGGTCGTGGTGTAGGTATCACGCTCTTGCATGCCTTCCTGCACCTTGTTACCGGCATAACCACCACCGACAGCACCTGCGACCGTGGCGATCTTCTTACCGGTGCCGCCACCAATCTGGTTACCCAGCAAACCACCTGCCAATGCACCGACCACCGTACCGGCGATCTGATGTTGATCTTTCACCGGCGCCTGCCGGGTGACCGCTACATCCTTGCACACTTCACGTGGAGTCTTGATTTGTGTCTTGACCGGCTCAACGGCGAGTACTTGTGCGTACTCCGGGCCGCTTTTAACCAGGCTGTAGGTGGCCACAGCACCCCCGGCAGTTACACCGACAGCACCCAGTACAGCACCAACCAGCATCGACTTGTTCACATGAACCTCCTGGACCATCACATGCGGAACTTGTCCGCGCTTCTCCCAGCCTTGGAGCACAAAAAAAGGCGCGAGTTCAACTCGCGCCTTTTTTGGACTACACCACCCTAGGAAATTTCCTCAAGGACGGTCGTCGACTTCCTTCTCGGTATTAGCCGGAGGAATCAGGTCTTCAGTGCTCAGGTTAAGCCAGATCAGCACCACGTTCGCGATGTAGATCGACGAGTAAGTACCCGCCAGAACACCGATGAACAGGGCAATGGAGAAACCGAACAGGTTGTCGCCACCGAAGAACAGCAGGGCCGCGATCGCCAGCAAGGTAGAGATCGAAGTCGCCATGGTCCGCAGCAGGGTTTGCGTGGTCGAGATGTTGATGTTCTCGATCAGGCTGGCCTTGCGCAGTACACGGAAGTTCTCACGAACCCGGTCGAATACCACGATGGTGTCGTTGAGCGAGTAACCGATGATCGCCAGTACCGCCGCCAGCACCGTCAGGTCGAAGGTGATCTGGAAGAACGACAGGATACCGACGGTCACGATCACGTCGTGGATCAAGGACACGATCGCACCGACCGCAAACTTCCACTGAAAGCGGAACGCCAGGTAGATCAGGATACCGCCCAGCGCCATCAGCATGCCGAGGCCGCCCTGGTCGCGCAGCTCTTCACCCACCTGCGGGCCGACGAACTCGACACGCTTGACCGTCGCCGGGTTCTCGCCACCCACCTTCTGCAAGGCTTCGGCGACCTGGTGACCCAGTTGCGGGTCTTCACCAGGCATGCGCACCAGCAAATCGGTGGTCGCACCGAAGTTCTGCACGATGGCTTCGTGATAACCCGCGGTCACCAGCTGCTCACGCACCTTGGTGACATCGGCCGGACGCTCGTAGGTCAGCTCGATGAGCGTACCGCCGGTGAAATCCAGCCCCCAGTTCATGCCCTTGTGGAAGACACTGAACATTGCCAGTGCGGTAAGGAACAATGTGACGCCGAACGCAAAGTTGCGAACGCCCATGAAGTTGATTGTACGTAACATGGCAGCCCCTTAAATCCACAACTTCTTGAAGTCACGACCGCCGAAGATCAGGTTGACCATCGCGCGGGTCACCATGATGGCCGTGAACATCGAGGTAAAGATCCCGAGGGACATGGTCACTGCGAAGCCCTTGACCGGGCCGGTGCCCATGGCAAAGAGGATGCCGCCGACCAGCAAGGTGGTCAGGTTGGCGTCGAGAATCGCGGTGAATGCCCGGCCGAAGCCTTCGTTGATTGCGCGCTGCACGGTCATGCCGGCGGCGATCTCTTCACGAATCCGCGAGAAGATCAGCACGTTGGCGTCGACCGCCATACCCATGGTCAACACGATACCGGCGATACCCGGCAGGGTCAGCGTTGCACCCAGCAGCGACATCAGGGCCAGCAGCATCACCATGTTCACCGCCAGAGCGACGGTGGCGATCAGGCCGAAGAAGCGGTAGATGGCCATGATGAACAGCGAGACGAACAGCATGCCCCACAGCGATGCATCGATACCCTTGGTGATGTTGTCGGCACCCAGGCTTGGGCCGATGGTACGTTCTTCAGCGAAGTACATCGGTGCAGCCAGACCACCGGCACGCAGCAGCAGCGCCAGTTCGGACGACTCACCCTGGCCATTCAGGCCAGTGATGCGGAACTGAGCACCCAGCGGCGACTGGATGGTCGCCAGGCTGATGATCTTCTTCTCTTCCTTGAAGGTCTGAACCGGCACGTCTTTCTCGACGCCGTTGACCATCTGCTTGGTGTAGGTGGTGATCGGACGCTGCTCGATGAAGATCACCGCCATGCTGCGACCGACGTTCGAACGGGTCGCACGGCTCATCAGCTCGCCGCCGTGACCATCCAGACGAATGTTCACTTCCGGTGTGCCATGCTCGCCGAAGCCAGCCTTGGCGTCAGTCACCTGGTCACCGGTGATGATCAGGCCACGCTCGATCAACGCAGGAGGACGCTTGCCTTCACGGAACTCGAATTCCTCGGAAGTGGCTTTCGAAGCACCCGGCTCAGCAGCCAGACGGAACTCGAGGTTGGCCGTCTTGCCGAGGATACGCTTGGCTTCGGCAGTGTCCTGCACGCCCGGCAGCTCAACCACGATGCGGTTGGCGCCCTGACGCTGAACGATCGGTTCGGCAACACCCAGCTCGTTGACGCGGTTACGTACCGTGGTCAAGTTCTGCTTGATGGAGTATTCGCGGATTTCCGCCAGCTTGGCCGGGGTCATCGCCAGACGCAGCACCGCCTGACCATTGAGGTCGGCCGGAACAATGTCGAAATCGTTGAAGTTCTTGCGGATGATCGAACGGGCCTGCTCGCGGCTGTCTTCATCAGCGAAGCCCAGCTGGATAGCACCGCCCAGTTGCGGCAGGCTGCGATAGCGCAGCTTCTCTTTACGCAGCAGGCTCTTGACGTCGCCTTCGTAGACTTTCAGGCGCGCGTCGAGGGCTTTCTCCATGTCCACTTCCAGCAGGAAGTGCACACCACCGGACAAGTCCAGACCCAGCTTCATCGGGTGCGCAGCGAGGTTGCGCAGCCATTGCGGGGTGGTTTGTGCCAGGTTCAGTGCAACGACGTAGTCATCACCCAATGCCTTGCGCACGACGTCCTTGGCTGGCAGCTGGTCTTCAGCCTTGGTCAGGCGAATCAGGCCGCCCTTGCCGTTGGCAGCCAGGGTGGCAGCCTTGACGTTGATCCCGGATTCCTTGAGCGCAGCGCTCACACGGTCCAGATCAGCCTGATTGACTTGCAGTGCAGTGCTTGCACCGCTGACCTGAATGGCCGGGTCATCAGGATAAAGATTGGGAGCGGAATAAATCAGACCGACCGCCAGCACCGCCAGGATCAGAATGTATTTCCACAGAGGATATTTGTTCAGCATCACGCCGCCCGTTTATGACGCGGGGCGCCTTGCGCGCCCCGTCGATTGAATATGAAGTTGAAACTTAGATCGCTTTGAGCGTGCCTTTTGGCAGCGTGGCGGCAATGGCGCCTTTCTGGAACTTCATTTCGACAGTGTCGGAAACTTCCAGAACGACGAAATCGTCGGCCACTTTAGTGATCTTGCCAGCGATACCGCCGGTGGTCACAACTTCGTCGCCCTTTTGCAGGCTGCTCAGCAGGTTTTTCTGCTCTTTGGCGCGCTTGGCCTGTGGACGCCAGATCATCAGGTAGAAGATGACCAGGAAACCGACCAGGAAAATCCACTCGAAACCGCCACCCATTGGGCCCGCAGCAGGTGCAGCGGCGTCAGCCATGGCATTAGAGATAAAAAAGCTCATTTAGCACTCCAGTTGCAAATGTTGAATCTTGGGGTCAGAAAACTCAGTCCAAAGGCGGCACGGGAAGCCCGCGTTTGGCGTAGAAGGCATCGACAAAGGCGGCCAATGTACCCTGTTGAATAGCCTCGCGCAAACCAGCCATAAGCACTTGATAATGGCGCAAGTT
Organism: Pseudomonas sp. 05L36; assembly: GCF_056398125.1. Classification (NCBI taxonomy): domain Bacteria; kingdom Pseudomonadati; phylum Pseudomonadota; class Gammaproteobacteria; order Pseudomonadales; family Pseudomonadaceae; genus Pseudomonas; species Pseudomonas sp. 05L36. The sequence goes on from NZ_JBFTOU010000019.1 coordinate 113,540, forward strand.
ATGGATGGTATTGAGCATGCTTCCCAGCATTTCGCCGCACTTGTCCAGGTGATGCAGATAAGCGCGGGAGAAGTTCTGGCAGGTATAGCAATCGCAGGTCGGATCGAGCGGCGAATCATCATGGCGATGGAACGCGTTACGGATCTTCAGCACGCCGGTATCGATGAACAGATGCCCGTTGCGGGCATTACGGGTTGGCATCACGCAATCGAACATGTCCACACCGCGGCGCACACCCTCAACCAAGTCTTCCGGTTTGCCAACGCCCATAAGGTAACGAGGTTTGTCAGCCGGCATCATGCCCGGCAGGTAATCCAGCACCTTGATCATTTCGTGCTTGGGCTCGCCCACCGACAGGCCGCCGATGGCCAGGCCGTCGAAGCCGATCTTGTCGAGGCCTTCCAGGGAGCGCATGCGCAGGTCCTGGTGCATGCCGCCCTGAACGATGCCGAACAGCGCCGCCGTGTTCTCGCCATGGGCTTCTTTCGAACGCTTGGCCCAACGCAGGGACAATTCCATGGAAATACGGGCGACGTCTTCGTCGGCCGGGTACGGCGTGCATTCGTCGAAAATCATCACGATGTCGGAGCCCAGGTCACGTTGGACCTGCATCGACTCTTCCGGGCCCATGAACACCTTGGCGCCGTCGACCGGGGAAGCGAAGGTCACGCCCTCCTCCTTGATCTTGCGCATGGCGCCCAGGCTGAACACCTGGAAACCGCCGGAGTCGGTCAGGATCGGGCCTTTCCACTGCATGAAATCGTGCAGGTCGCCGTGCTTCTTGATCACTTCCGTGCCTGGGCGCAGCCACAGGTGGAAAGTGTTGCCCAGAATGATTTCAGCGCCAGTCGCCTCGATATCCCGTGGCAGCATGCCCTTGACCGTGCCGTAGGTGCCCACCGGCATGAAGGCCGGGGTCTCGACGGTACCGCGCGGGAAGGTCAAACGACCGCGACGAGCCTTGCCATCAGTGGCCAGCAGCTCGAAAGACATACGACAGGTGCGACTCATACTGTTTCCTCTGGGCCCGATTCTTTAGGGGCAGTCGGCGCAGGATTACGCGTGATGAACATCGCATCACCGTAGCTGAAAAAGCGGTAACCGTTGTCCACGGCAGCCTTGTAGGCGGCCATGGTCTCGGGATAACCGGCGAACGCCGAAACCAGCATCAACAGCGTGGATTCGGGCAAATGGAAGTTGGTGACCAGGGCATCGACCACATGAAACGGCCGGCCCGGGAAGATGAAAATGTCGGTGTCGCCACTGAACGGCTTGAGCACGCCATCGCGGGCGGCGCTTTCCAGGGAACGCACACTGGTGGTCCCCACCGCCACCACGCGACCGCCGCGAGCGCGGCAGGCGGCAACGGCATCGACCACGTCCTGGCCGACTTCCAGCCATTCGCTGTGCATGTGGTGGTCTTCGAGCTTCTCCACGCGCACCGGTTGGAACGTGCCGGCGCCGACGTGCAGGGTCACGAACGCAGTCTCGACACCCTTGGCGGCAATCGCCTCCATCAGCACCTGATCGAAATGCAGCCCCGCCGTCGGCGCCGCCACCGCGCCCAAACGCTCGGCGTAGACGGTCTGGTAACGCTCGCGGTCGGCGCCTTCATCCGGGCGGTCTATATAAGGAGGCAGCGGCATGTGCCCGACGCGGTCGAGCAGCGGCAACACCTCCTCAGTGAACTTCAGCTCGAACAACGCATCGTGCCGCGCCAGCATCTCGGCCTCGCCACCGCCGTCGATCAAGATCTTCGACCCAGGCTTGGGCGACTTGCTGGAACGCACATGGGCCAGCACGCGATGACTGTCGAGCACCCGCTCCACCAGGATTTCCAGCTTGCCGCCGGAAGCCTTCTGGCCAAACAGCCGCGCCGGAATCACCCGGGTATTGTTGAACACCATCAAGTCGCCGGGGCGCAAATGCTCCAGCAAATCAGTGAATTGACGGTGTGCCAGGGCGCCGCTGACCCCATCCAGGGTCAACAGGCGACTATTGCGCCGCTCGGCCAGCGGATGGCGGGCGATCAGCGAATCAGGGAGCTCGAAGGTAAAGTCAGCAACGCGCATGATGGGGTGTCGTCTAGCAGGGCCGGGAAGTCTAGCGGAAATATCAAAAATTCTCCATGTACCTGATTGACCAGCGGTTATCTCATCTCTATACTTCGCCGCCATTGAGCCCTGATGGCGGAATTGGTAGACGCGGCGGATTCAAAATCCGTTTTCGAAAGGAGTGGGAGTTCGAGTCTCCCTCGGGGCACCAAAATTAAGAAAGGTCTTGCTTTGCAAGGCCTTTTTTTTCGCCCGCAAAAAAGCACCTGACACCCCACCGACAACGCCCTAACAACGCACTGACCTGTAGGAGCTGCCGAAGGCTGCGATCCTTTGATCCTGCTTTTCAACGCCACAACCCGAACCCGCTCGGCTAACGAATCAAGGATTCACACAATGGAATTGCCACTGGAAACCGTTGCCCTTTTCGGCCTCAAGCTGGCCTATGAGACTGAAGGTGAAAGTCCGATTTTGCGGGATGATCCGATCATGAGTGATTACGAGCGGGAGGTATTTGGCTTGCTGGTGCGCCGGGGTGATGTCGAGGGTATTCAGTTTAGAGTGGCACACTGTGTAGGTTTGGCGCTGGACGCTATAGGTGGTGTTGACACATTGCTAGGGCGTGAGCTGCATCGGTTGTCAGCTGATTTCAGCAATGCGCGGACGTTGGAGCAGCTTGAAGCGCCGCTCATTGCGCTTAGGGATTACTTGAAAGTTATTCAGTGAGTAATGAGGCTGCCCGAAGAGGGGAACATCTCATCCATGGACCGCACCTGGCCGACGAGTGTTGACGAGAACAGATCTGTCAAATCCTCAAGGCGTCACTGCCAAAAGTCGCTACTGTGTGAGCGTTACCACCGCAGTAGCGACTAGCACCCTCACTGGTTAGTCGGAGGCTTTATCTGCCACCAGGGCTTTGGGATTGCTACTCCCCCAAACGGTAGCAAGGTCCACCAGCAATGTTCCGCTGAGTTCTTCAAGTTCACTCTGGGCGATCACACTGTCGCCTTGTTTACCGAAGAGCACCACTTGATCGCCAGCGCGCACAGCAGGGATATCTGTCACGTCCACCATGAGTGTATTCATGGAGACCTTCCCTACCACTGGAGCACGCTGCCCATCTATAAGGACAACGCCTTTATTGGTAAACGCTCGACGATAGCCATCAGAATAGCCCACTGGAATATTCGCAAGCTTTGAATCACGACTCAGTGTCACTGTTCGGTCATACCCCACTGTATTGCCTTTAGGGTATTGATTAACAGACGCCACGTATGACTTGACCTGCATGACCGGTTTGTACTCGGCATGCGAAGGTTCCATCATCCCATACAAGGCGCCTCCGGCACGTACCATGTCCAAATGCGACTCTGGCACTTCTAACGTCGCGTAAGAGTTCGCCGCATGAAGAGTGATTTTACTTCTATCAATTCCGGCGGCCTTTATCAGCCAAGCCGCTTGCTCATTGAAAGCCTTGAGCCCTTGCCGAACATCATCCTTATCCTGCACCGCGAAGTGAGTCATGATTCCGACCAGCTCCAGAGGAGCCAAACGATTGATCGCCAAGGCTTCTTGCCGACCGTGTTCAGTGCTCATTTCCAGGCCGTTGCGACTCATACCACCTGCGTTCAACGCCAAGTGAACCTTCAGGCGATCCCCATGCTTTTCAGCAATAGCGGCCGTTTCTCGAGCATAATCGAGGCTACTGACTAACTCCTCTATCTTGTACGGCAATGCTCCTTCCACCTCGGCCAACGTCGCTGTACGCACTCGGACAAGTTCCCCCTTGAATCCACTTTCACGTACAACTCGAGCCTCTTCATTGCTGGCAACGCCTACGCAGGGCACTTCCATTTTCATGACAGACGGCATCAATAACGCAACACCATGACCATAGGCATCCGCCTTGAGGATGGCACAAAGCCGTGATTTATTCGTCAAGGTGTTCTGGAGCGTACGAATATTGTTTTCAAACGCCGCCTGGTTAATTTCAACCCATGCATTACTGGTTACCACGGCCCGTTCAGACTGACCATTATCCAAAGAAAGCAGCGGTGCAGCCTGAACATACCCCTGCCCTATAATCAGACCTAAAGAAAGAGCAATAACAGTCCGAGTGAAAGGCATACAATACATCTCCTGATACAGAACGTTGTTGATGACAACTAACGATTTGACGACATACATGACTCTGCGCAAGCCACTACCCGACTAAGGAAATGGCCTGACTTTATGGGCGGCAGGAAACACCACTGATAGCGACAAAAGCAAACTCAGTACATGGCGAACAACGTTATTGAAACGTTATCCCTGGAGTAACCCTTCCGGTGAAATTTTTGATAACTCGCGAAATCACTGGGCAGGTATATATTAAATTTTTATATATATTTATAGGTGACACTTTCTAACCCCACTTTAACTTGGGGCGCTGGCAGGGTGATATCCAGGGATATATCAAGCAGTTATATCCATCACGCAACCGCGTTGTCCGCCAGCTCCCAGCCCTCAGGCCGTAGCGTGTGCCAATCGCTGACCTGTTGATAGGCATGGCCGATACGCAGAATCAGCGGTTCGGCGAATGCCCGACCCACAATCTGCATCGAGACCGGCATGCACTTTTCATCGAACCCGATGGGCAGCGCCACCGAACACAGGTTCAGCAAGTTGGCGAACCGCCCCAACAAGGCCAGTGGCGTGCCATATTCATCGACCTCATCCAACGGCACACTGCCAATAGCGTTGGTCGGGAAAGCGCAGGCGTCTATGTTGGTCATGGCCTCCTGCATGGCGTGCCGAGCGGCGCGGCGCTGATTGTGCAACTGGATATACGACGCTGCGTCGATGGCGCGACCACTGAGTACGCGACGTTGAACATGGGGGTCGAAACGCAGATCGTCGCGCTCGAACAAGCTACCCAGGCTGGCATAACCTTCGGCGCTCATCAGCCCACCAGCGATGCGCATGCACTGCTCCAACGACGTGGGTAGCGGTTGCTCGATCAGTTGCATGCCCAACGCGGCCAACTGCTTGAGCCCCAAATCGTAAGCCTTCAGCACCCCGGGAGCGACATGCGCTCGTTCGGCCTGTGGCAACACCCAGATGCGCAAACCGGCTACCGGCTGATTGAGACCGGCAGCGGCGCTGAATACAGGTGCCTGGGCCGAAACCGGATCCAGCGGGTCCGGGCCCAGCAGTGCATCCAACATCCACGCCGCATCTTCAACGGTGTGGGTGATAGGCCCTACCGAATCCAGCGAAGGACACAGTTCGATCAAGCCATGGCGACTGATAAGCCCACGCGTGGTTTTCAGCCCGACCAAGCCGCACATGCCCGCCGGAATCCGCACCGAGCCGCCGGTGTCGGTGCCCAACGCAGCGCTCGCCAACCCGCTGGCCACGGCCACTGCCGAGCCGCTGCTTGAACCACCCGGAGCGCGATGCACGTTACGGTCCCACGGGTTCCACGGCGTGCCCATCACCGCGTTGGTGCCCCAGCCACCGAAAGCGAATTCGACGGTGTGGGTCTTGCCAAGAATGATTGCACCGGCACGCTCCAGGCGTTGCACTGCAGTGGCGGTCAACCTCGAAACACGCGGTGCCTGTGCCAATGATCCACCCGTGATGGCCTGGCCATCGATCTCGAACAAGTCCTTGATCGCCAGAGGAATGCCATGCAGCGGTCCCAGGTGTATGCCGGACGCACGCTGGCGATCAGCGGCGATAGCCGCGTTCAAAGCACGCGAGGAATAGGTCTCGACATAGGCATTGAGCTGCTCGTCAAAGCGCTCGATGCGCGCCAGTTGCGCACGAACCAGCGCTTCGCTAGTCAGCGATCCCGCCTGCAGCGCCCGCTGCAACTGGGCAATGCTGTGGGAAGTAACTCGATCTATGGTGCTCATATGTTCAACCTCGCACGGTTTTGCGCCCGCGTGAAAAGTGCTTTTCAAGCACACGCGACAGCATTGAAAGAGGGAAAGCGATAACAAAATAGAACAGCCCTACCAGCAGGAAGACATGCATTGGCAGGAAGGTTTCCGAAGCGATGGCCCGAGCCGCCAGCATCAACTCATCGGTGGCGATCAGAGCGCACAACGAGCTGTCCTTGAGGATCGACACGTAGGCGTTAAGCAGTGGCGGCAACATGCCGCGAATCGCTTGCGGCAGGATGACGCTGGTAAACGCTTTCAGCGGCGTCAGTCCGATGGCGATAGCGGCTTCGCGCTGGCCGCGATGCAGCGAATCCAGGCCGCCACGGAGGATTTCCGCAACGTAAGCGGCACCCTGCAAACCCAGACCGATGGCCCCGGCCCAATAGCCGGACAACGTCAACCCCAGGCTGGGCAACGCGAAATACAGGGCCAGCAGCAACGCCAGAAGAGGTACAGCGCGCATGCTCTGAATAAAGAACGCTGCCAACCGTTTCAGGATGACACTCGGACTTCTCATCGCCCAGACCAACAACGCCCCCAACACGACCGCCAGAGCGAACCCCATCAGGGACAATTCGGCAGTGATCCGTGCACCGAGCAACAGGCGAGCGATCCAGTCGCTCCAGTACTCCGGGTATTGCTGAAAAAAACTGATCATCGCGCGCTCCCAAAATGACGTTCGAGCCGAATGAATCCCACACCGATCGGTAAAATCATCGCGGCGTAGATGCACATCACAGCCAAATAGATCAGTGAAGTCTGGAAGGTGGAGGTCACCAGATTGCGCGCCAGGAACATGATTTCCGGCACGGCAATGGCCGAGGCGATGGACGTGTCCTTGACCAATTGCGTGACGTAGTTGGCGAACGCTGGCAACGTCACGCGCAGGGCCTGGGGCAAGAGAATGCAGTGCAAAATCTGCATCCGGCTCAGACCGACAGCCAACCCGGCTTCATGCTGACCGACATGCAGCGACTGCAAGCCGCTACGGAAAATATCGGCCAACACCGCGCTGCCCACCAGACTCAAGCCAACGATGGCGGCCAGCCACGCGGGCAAGTTGATGCCAAGGTAGGAGAGACCGAAATAGATCAGGAACAGATGCGCCAGCGCGGGAACATTGCGCATCCACTCAATGAAACAGCCGATCACCCCATGCAACACCCGTGACCGACTGAACGTCAGCAACACCGCCAGTACTACCCCTCCGGCACTCGCCAGCAGCAAGGTACACAGCGCGATTTCCAGGGCGGTGAGCGCGCCTTTCAACAACAGAGGCAGTAGCCCGAGAAAGACCTCGAAGTTCGCCATCAAGCGCCCTCCATGGCCATGCGCCCAAGAAAACTGCGGGTGCGCTCATGGCTTGGGTTGTCGATAACCTGCGCCGAAGGCCCTTGCTCGACAATGTGTCCGCCGTCCATGAAGATCACCCGATCCGCCACATCCCGAGCGAAGCGCACTTCATGGGTCACCATGATCATGGTGCGGCCCTCTTGCGCCAGCTCACGAATCACGGCCAGTACTTCCCCCACCAGTTCGGGGTCCAGCGCCGAGGTCGGCTCGTCGAACAGGATGACTTTAGGTTGTTGGGCCAACGCGCGGGCGATAGCGACCCGCTGTTGCTGTCCGCCGGACAACTGCTCGGGATAGACCTCGGCCTTGTGTCTCAGATGGACTTTTTCCAACATGGCATCAGCCAGCTCATAGGCCTGCTTGCGCGGCATACCCTGTGCCTTGATCGGCCCCAGCGCGACGTTGTCGCGTACACTCAAATGTGGCCAGAGGTAGAAGAGCTGGAACACCATCGCGATCTCGCGTCGCTGCGGAGCCATTTCCCGATCACTCATCAGACGTATGCGTTTACCGTCCTTGATCTGCCCGATCAACTCGTCGCCCAGCCAGATATCGCCTCGAGTGGGTTTTTCCAGGTAATTGATGCAACGCAGGCAAGTGGACTTTCCCGACCCGCTCGGGCCGATCAACGACAGGGTTTCACCGGCTTTCAACTCCAGGTTGATCCCCTTGAGCACCTCCAGATCACCATAACTTTTGTGCAGGTCATGCACTCGCAGCAACGCAGGTTCGGACGGGGTCGACATCTTGGTTAACCTCTTTTTGTTATAGACATGGCGATGAATCGGCAGGGGCCATCAGGCCGATTCATCCGCTCAAGCGCTTACTTGCAGCCGGGCAGTTTCCAGTCCGCCGGGCGGTCGACACCCAGCCTCAGGTCCTTGCCTTCCGGCACATACCAGACATCCTGAGTCAGACCGTAGCGGGCACCGATCTTGCGCATTTCACAGCTTTTCCAGAGGGTCTGGATCTGCTCGTTCACGGCAGCCACCAGCTGCGGGCTGGCCCCTTTATTGAAGCCGTACACCACCTGACCCAGACCCGTCAGCAGTGGGAAATTCGGATCGTTGTCGGTGAAAGCATTGAAGTGCAGGTGCCACTGCTCGTTGCGAAAAATGGCGTATTGCATGACCGGAGGATCGCCAATCACTGCATCGATGCGCCCGGCGAGGAGATCGCGCACCGCGGCATCGGAGGTGTCGTACAGCGCTACTTGCAGCCCTTCGATCTTGCGCATCTCAGGGATGAACGAGAAACCCGTGATGGTGCCGACCTTCTTGCCCTGCAAATCTTTGAGGCTGCTCCAGTTGGTCTTGTCGGTCTGGGTGATGCCGTTCTTGAAATAGTGAATCGGGTCGCTCACGGTCATGATCTTCGCGCGCTGCTCGGTCCAGCCCATGGTGCCGGCCATGACATCCACGCGTTTAGCTTGTACTGAGGCGATGGTGCCGGCCCAGTCCATCAAGGCAGGTTTAACCTTCAAACCCAGCTTCTCAGATATTTGTTGAAGGATTTCACCGTCGTAGCCGACCATCCGGCTGTCTTGATAACCGGTCCCCGGCATATCGCCAGTGAACGCGATAGTCAGGCTTCCCGGCTCTACCGTTTCCAGTGCGAATGCCGGTACCGAGATCAGCATGGATACCAGCAGACCCGCATAGATACCGGCAAAACGTTGAACGTTGGGCTTCTTCATCACGTGCTCCTCGATTGTTTTTTTAATGAACAGCATGGTGTTGGGCAGGAGCTCATCGTATGGTGATCAGCGGCATAACTTGTTGGATGGTTTGCATGAATGATTGAACATTTGCGACATTTCGGAGATGTACTGCCCAGGACCTCCAGCGAAAGCCTCGTAGAAGAGCTTGATAATGGTCAGGCACGAAATCCGCCAAGCCGACGCGGCGCCACCGAGTTGTCTATTGGCATTGTGTTGTGGCCGCGCTTCCCTTTGCTGTCACTGTCAGGGCTGACCGATGCGCTGCGACATGCCGCCGATACGGGCGATCAGAGCCGTCCGATACGCTGCCAATGGAAAGTACTGGGTACCCCCGGGCAAAGAGTCATTTCCAGCTGCGGACTGGATGTGCCTATCGACAGTGAGCTCACCCATCCTCATCAATTTGATTACATCGTGGTGATTGGTGGACTGCTTGATTCCCTTGAGGCAGCACCAAAGACTTATCCGGCATTTCTGCATCAGGCGGCAGCCGCTGACGTGCCATTGATCGGTCTATGCACGGGCAGCTTCGTGCTCGCTCGACATGGCCTGATGGAGGGACGTACTGCTTGCGTACATGCCTACCATTGCGACGACTGGAAACGTCTGTTCCCCAGATTGCGCTTTGTCAGCAACAGTGACTTCCTCATCGACAAGGATCGGATCACCTGCGCAGGCGGTATCTCGGTGATTGAGTTGGCCATCCATCTTATTGGGGTGCATTGCGGCCCGGATCGGGCCGGCAAAGTTGTTCATCAGATGACGGTCGCAAAAAGCAGCTCCGGCAGTTTCGTCGACCGGCGCAAGGCACTTGGCTACGCCAGCTCTTCGAACAGGCGCCTGCACGAAGCCGTGATGCTGATGGAAAAGCACATGACCGAACCCTTGGACATTGACTCAATCGCAAACCTTGTCGGTACCAGTAAACGGCAACTTGAGCGGCTGTTTGTCGCCGAAACCAGTAACACTCCAGCCCAATTCTACCGTCAGGTTCGACTCAGGTTTGGCCGATGGCTCCTCATCAGCTCGGATCGACATATCGGGGAAATCGCTTTCGAATGCGGGTTCGCCGACGCACCTCATTTCATTCGACATTTTCAGAACATGTTTGGCATGTCCCCCGGAAAATTGCGCAAAGAGTTGATGCGAAAAGCGACACTCACCCAAGGGGGGAGGTTTTTTTAGACAGTGAAGCATTGATCGGTCGCGGGGCAGAATGTGAAGACCAAGTTGGAATGAGATTAACGGTTTTTCGACAGGCAACTTTTGGCTGATTTCTGCCTGTCACCACCGTCAGCTTTGGGAGAGAGTGTCAGTTGATTTCAGCAAGGCACAGACAATTGCGCATCTATCGGCCCCGCTCATCGTGCTTAAGAACTACTTGAAAGACATTCAATGACTAAAGAAGGATTGCCAAAAAGCCGGGAATACCCGATAGACACACAGACTCTGCCCCCCATGCCTGGACAAACAACAAAACTGCCCCTTTTCCCCACAAGATAAACGGAAAGTCACTTCATTCTGGGATCATGGTCTAGCGTGGATCTAAGGAAAGGAGCGCATCGTGAGGACCAGTATGACTAAGGGCCACAATCCGGCAACGACGAGATCTACTGCTGGCTCTGGATTTGCGTTCGAGGATTTTGTTGCAGCTGACTTACTTAGCTGGTTTCTACTCGACATGCCGATACATGGAATTAGCGTTCCTGGACGAAAATTGTTTTCGCAGACTGAGGCCATCGGCTGGAAGGTTGACGACCTACTCTGCGTCGGTATCGATGCCAACGGACGCGAATACAAGTTAGCTCTTTCATGCAAAAGCAACGTTCAGGTTACGGGTCACGGACTACCTGCTGACTTCGTGTCCGCTGCCTGGGATATGTGGAGAGGAGAAGCACCCTTTTGTCGTGATACCGATCGAATGGCCTTGGTTACACGCGGGCGACACGTCGCGTTTGATGCGCTTTGGCATGACATCAAGGGGTGGTGCACTAATGGCAATCCGACGCTCGCATTTGCGCGAATTGACGCATCAGCGCGGCATCGGCGCGTGTTCAACAGCATTCGCGCCCCAGGAACACAGCGTGGTGTGATACCGGAAGTCGCGGAAACAATTGCACTAATAGGACGTCTTGAAGTCCATCCGGTCGACTTTCAATTGACCCCGTCTAACTCAATGGCACAGGCACACCATCGCTGCCGAATGGCTCTAATATCCGAAAGCGATACCGAAGCCAAAAATCTATGGGAGGCACTTGTTCAGCGCGCGAAGGAAGCACGGCTCGGTAACGGTGCTATCGAGCTATCGGAGTTTTTGCATCGTCTCGAAGGGCGCTTTGCTTTAAAAGCACATCCAAGTATCTCTGCAACCTGGTCTCGCCTGCTGCTATTTACATCAGATCACCGAGCGGGAATCGAGACTGCCTTGCCGGGTGGAAATTGTCTGGCACGCCCATCGGAACATTTGCAACTTTCGACGGCGCTGGCCTCGAAGCCAGGCTGTTTTGTCTTAGGCGATTCTGGAGTTGGAAAATCTGCTCTAGTGAAGCTCGTGCTCGATCAAGACTTCGCTGATACGACTCAAATTTGGTTGGGCCCCGAGACCTTGGCTCGCGCGCTCAGCGACGCAGAAAGGTCCGCAATAGGACTAGATCGTCCTCTCACCGAAACCTTTTTACGGAGTCCCGGGAACAAAAAGATCCTTGTACTCGATTCTGCCGAGCGCCTTGATTCGTCGTCATTGAGTCGGCTAGAAAAGCTGATCCGAGAACTGGTTACACAGACAGATGATGATCGACCGTGGCGCATAGTTTTCATTGCGCAAACGATAGGTTTTGAAGCCCAGTCGCAGCCCCTCGCTATCACCACTTTTTGGCCGAGGGTTATGGTGCAAGCGCTGTCCAACGCTTCCGTTCAATCGGCGTTAGCGAACGTTACCCCGCTTCGCTGGATTGCAAACGACGATGAAATTTTACCGCTGCTAGCAAATTTGCGAACGCTTGGCTGGGTAATAGCCTCGGCTTCATCCTTTGTAGAAGGAGTCAGCGGAGAATTAACCTCGGCAGCAACAATCGCAGATAGGCTTTGGCTGCGATGGACGGGTGGACGCGCTCAACTTCAGAGGCTAATGATCCGGCTGGCCGAACGCGAAGCATCTTTTGAGCGCAGCTTCGCGATAAGTGAGTTGGATGGCGCCGACGCGTCGGCGTTTGACACACGTTCCAACCAAGTTCCGCTCATCGTCAACGCCCGTAACAGGATTGAATTTCAACACGATCTCGCATCCGATTGGGCACGCTACCAACGGTTGAAAGAGATCGCTGATGACATTCCTCGTTGGGCGCTGCTTGCCCCACAACCTCTATGGATCTCATCGCTGAGACTATTCGGTCAACATCTACTCACTGAACGTGATCAGGCCCGACATGGTTGGGACCACGCATTCGCTACTTTGACGGTACTGAAGCATGTAGAAGCTACTGACCTACTGCTCGATGCGCTGTGCCTCGACTCTCGCCTCGATACACATCTCGAAGCGCGCGCTGAGCTGTTCTTTGCCCAACGGGGCGCACTCATTCTCCGTCTATTCCACCGCTTCCTACATCTGGCGACCAATCCGTGCGTGCCCGCTACTTTTCCTGTAAGTCCTGATCTGCGCATTTATCTTGAAGCTGACATGCGGATGCCAATCCTCGGGCGCTGGATACCCATGGCTCGGTTTCTCAGTCGCAACATCGAGCGTGTATCGGCTCTAAGTGCTCCTATCGTTTCAAAGATCTGCGCCCTGTGGCTGAACACAACACCACGGACAGTTGGCGAGACCGCTATGCCTTTTCGCGACGTGATGGCACTTCTCGCATTGGAGACGGCGAGAACCGATCAGATCGAAAGCATTGCGCACCGAATTGTTGGCGCCCATGGTAACGACGCGAAGCGTATCTATAGTGCCGCGCTCGCTGGTGCGGTTGATTTACCTGAGGATGTTGCGATCTTCGCATTAGAGATGGCACAGCGACGTCCCCTCGTTGAAGCCTCACAGACGCGTGTAAACACACTGCGCCTAACAGAGCGTGTGCGACTCGATGCAGCAAAAAAAAACTCACCTCAGCGACCTCGATCGATACCGACATCCCTTATTTTTAGCAAGTGTTCCGTCCTGAATAAGGTTTACACCTTCTGACCCATTCTCAGGAGGGAGTAATGAACGCGGGAGAAAGGCGCAGTCAGCGTGATTACACGCTGACCTTTAAATTGTCGGTCGTCGATCAGGTCGAAAAAGGCGAGTTGAGTTATAA
>NZ_JBFTOU010000020.1:0-122679 GCF_056398125.1 Pseudomonas sp. 05L36
GCTTTTGCGATCTGGAGATTGCTGAAGATCAAGATCAAAAAGATCGTCCGAACGCGGCCCGAACCTTCGGCAGCCCCTACAGATATTTCGTTATATGTGCTCCCCGGGATTGCGTGAAGAACCAAAAAAAAGGGCTTGGCTGGGAAACCCAGAAAGCCCTTGAAGGTGTTCCAACTGTTGGGGGAGGAACGCGCACAGTGTGCCGTTCAATCCAGCCACTGACAAATTCATATTAATGAGCTTTCAGTGCATTAATTTTGCTGTAAGTTGCCCCGTCGGCCGCTTATGTAGCACAGCAAACCACCCAGGGCAGCGAGTGCGCTCAAGGCATAAAACATCGTTGGCGCCGGGGTGTGCATCAACATGACGCCGCAAATCACCGGGCTCAACGCACCGCCGAGCGCAGCCAGGTTTTGCGCGCCGTAGTAGCTGCCGCGCAGTTCTTCCGGAGCCAGGGTATCGACGAAGAGAAACTCGGCCGGGTAAATGATGATTTCACCGAGGGTGAAGATAAACATCGCCACGCACCAGCTCACCAGGCTGTCCGCCAGGCTGAAACCGATCAGCCCGAGGATGAACAGGCCGGTGCCGGCCACGATCCATTGGCGCAGTTGCTCACGTTTGAGAAAACGCCCGATCTGGTATTGCAACAAGATCACACTGATGGCGTTGCAGGCGAGCAGGGCGGCCATGATTTCCATGGTGTGTTGGGGATTACTGGTCACCAGCAGGTACTGCGACAGGTAAAAGGTAAATCGCCCGTGCACTACCGTGCTGAGCAGGCAACCGGCGGTGAACATGATCAGCGTGCGGTCGTTTTTCAGGGTGATCAGGGTTTTGAGGAAGCTCTGCGCCTGACCGGTGACAGACGGACGCGCCGGGTCCTTCGCGATCCCGCTCATCAGGAAAATACTGAAAAAGGCGATGGCCGCTGCGATCAGGAACGGCGCACGGGTAAACAGGCCAGCAATCACCACGCCGAGCATCGGGCCGATGGCGTAGCCAATGTTGGTCAAGGTATAGCTCAAGGAAAACGCCTTGGCGCGCTGACCCACAGGCAGGTTTTCACTGAGAATCGCTTTCGAGCCGATCAGAAACAGCGCCGACGCGGTTTCGGTGACGATCAGGGTCATCGTGGTCAGGTAAAGGTTTTCGGCGAATGTCAGCAGCACCAGGCCGATGGCGCTGGAAAGCATGGCGAGGATCAGCAGCCGGCGTTTTTCGAAGCGATCGATGATGTAGCCGCCGTAGAGGGAGAGCAGGGTGGCGACGAACACCGCAATGCCGAGCAACAAGCCAACGTCCTGTTGGTTGAGGCCAAGTTTGTCGCTGATGAACAGTGTGAGCAGCGGGCTGGTGATGGCGCGGCTGACGACGATGGTCAAAGAGCAGATCAGCAGGCGGCGGATGAGGGGGGAGTAGGTGGTCACGGCGTGAATGTCCTTATTCAATCGGGCCGGCATCAGCCCGGTCGTGAGCGCTACTACTCTGGCAGTCGGACACTCGGTCTTTGCTACGGGGTTTACTGGAGGTGCAGCAGCACGAAATCATTCTTGTCGAAACGCCCGCTCAGCACGGGTGGCAAGGCACCTATGGCCGTGCCTTGCAGTGTCTTGTAAACGTTCAGGTCCATCATCAGCCACGCCGGGCCCTGGATGGTTTCAAGTTCCTGTGGTGAATCGGTGAACTCTGGTTGCAGGCCTTGATTGATGTTGACCATGAACTTGATGGCTTTGGCATCCTTGCCCATCGCGTGCATCACCAGTGGTGCGGGGTCTTTTTGCACGAGTTCAAACGCTTCGTGGCTGAAGGTCCGGGTGTCGTAAAGCTGTCGCTGGATTGGCTCGAACTGCAGGATATATAACGACCACAGTGCCAGGATCGCGCAAAGGGCGAGAATCTGTGCGCGCCAGCGGGGCTGCTTGAACGCTGCCACGGCGATCGCTTGCAGCACGCCGAGAATGATGAACAACGAAGTGAGGGGAGCCACGTCTGCGGGGAATCTTCGCTGTATCACCAGCAAGGTCACGATCAGCAGCCCCGGGATCAGCAGCCAAAGTCCCTGCATCAATACGCGCAACCAACTGAACAGTCGACCTTGCAAGGCGTAAAACGGATAAGCTGCAATGATCGCCGCCATGGGCAGCATCGGCAGCAGGTAACGGGCCTTTTTCGCCTGCGGGACAGAAAGGCCGACCATCACGATCAGCCCGGCGGCTGCGCAGTACAGCGTCAGGCGCAATGCCGGGCCTGACTGTTGTCGGCCAGAAGCGGCGATCGCCACCAGCGCCAGCACTGCCAGTGGCCAAGCCAGTGCGTAGTTGCCTACCGAACTGGTGAAGTAATACAACACCTCGTTGGAGCCTTCGCTACCGTCCATGCGTCCCATGAACTGCATGCGAATCACGTCCTGCAAGAAGGCCGGGCCGCCGCTGACGTCCGCCAGCCACAACAACAGACCGATGCACACCGCCAGCAGCACCGCTGCCAGCAATCCGAAGACGATCAGCCGTCGCCATTGGCGATTGACCAGGAAATAGCTGCACAGCATCCCCGTAGGAATAACCAGGCCGATGGGCCCGCGAATCCAGAAGCCCAGCATCAGCAAGGCAAAGATCAGAACCCGGCGGCGCGGCGCGGCAAAGTGATCGGCGGCGTAGCCCAGGTAGAACACGCTGAACGCGACAGCCGCCAGCATCAGGTCGAGGGAAACCGCGCGGGTTTCCGTGATGAAGGTGTTGGTCAACAGCATCAGGGCGATGCTCAGCAGCGCCCAACGCGTGGAATAGGGTGCCAGCAGGCGGTACATCAAGGTGACGATGACCGCTGCGGCGATGGCGCTCGGCAGCCATGCGGTCAGGCTGGTGACCTGGCCGAACGGCAGTGAAAGCAGCCAGATGAATAGCGTTGAAAGTCCCGAATAGTCTGCGTAGGGCTGGCCATAGGTCGTCGGAAAAAACGACGGCCCATTGCGCAGCATCTCCTGGGCGAACAGCACGAAGCGCGAATCGAAACCGATGGCCGCCTGCTGATACATTCCGGCGCAGAACAACATCAGCGCCAACAGACCCAGCGCGAGGGACTGTTGGCGGATGCGAGGGATCATGAGATTCAGGCGACCACTGATTCGGTTGACCATTGCTGGTAAGGAATCGGCAATTTACGCGATTCGCCGCGGCCGATCGGGAAGTAGGTGAAGCCGATGCGTGCCAGACGGTCTGCGTCGTACAGGTTGCGGCCGTCGAAGATCACCGGTGCGTTGAGCCGCTGCTGGATCAGCTCGAAGTCCGGCGCCTTGAACTGTTGCCATTCGGTGCAGATGATCAGTGCATCGGCACCGGACAAGACCGACTCAGGCGTACCCATGAGCATCAGTTTCGATTCGTCGGGATACAGCTTCTGGGTTTCCTGCATGGCTTCCGGATCGAACGCACGGACATTCGCCCCGGCGGCCCACAGCGATTCCAGCAACACCCGGCTTGGTGCATCGCGCATGTCGTCGGTGTTTGGCTTGAACGCCAGGCCCCACAAGGCAAAGGTCTTGCCACGCAAGTCGCCCTTGTAGAACGCATTGATGCGTTCGAACAGTTTGTGTTTCTGCCGCTCGTTGATGGCTTCCACCGCTTGCAGCAGGTCGCTGGAGCAATGGGCCTCTTCGGCGCTGTGGATCAGGGCGCGCATGTCCTTGGGGAAGCAAGAGCCGCCGTAGCCGCAACCGGGGTAGATGAAGTGGTAGCCGATTCGCGAGTCGGCGCCGATGCCCAGGCGTACCGATTCGATGTCGGCACCCAGGTGTTCGGCCAGTTCGGCGATCTGGTTGATGAAGCTGATCTTGGTCGCCAGCATGCAGTTGGCGGCGTACTTGGTCAGTTCGGCACTGCGCAGGTCCATGAACATGATGCGCTCATGGTTGCGGTTGAAGGGCGAGTACAGGTCACGCATCACGTCACGCACTTCGTCGCGTTCACAGCCGACGACGATACGGTCCGGGCGGCGGCAGTCGGCCACGGCCGAACCTTCTTTCAAAAACTCCGGGTTGGACACGATATCGAACTGCAATTCACGCCCGGCATTGAGCAGGCATTTGTCGATGTGGGCACGCAAGGCGTCTCCGGTGCCGACCGGAACGGTGGATTTCTCCACCAGGATCGCCGGCTGTTCGCGATGCCGTGCTACCGCTTCGCCCACCGACATCACGTAGCGCAAGTCCGCCGAGCCATCGTCCCGGGATGGAGTACCGACCGCGATGAACAGCACCTGTCCGTGCTGAACCGCGAACTTTTCATCGCTGGTGAACTGCAACCGTTTGGCGTCAAGGCCTTCGCGTACCAGGCTGGCCAGCCCGGGTTCGAAAATACTCACGTGGCCCTGCTTGAGCAGTTCGACTTTTTTCTGGTCAACGTCCATGCAGACTACGTCGTGGCCGACTTCCGCCAATACCGCTGCCTGCACCAGGCCAACATAACCGCTACCAAACACACTGATTTTCATGGGGCACTCCTTAATTCGGGCGCACGAGCAGGTCGAGAATTGATGGTAATGACGCCGAGGATGACCAATGCCACACCAAGGCTTTTTGTAAGGCTGAATGATTCGTTGAACAGCGGCAGGCTGGCAGCCAGCAGGTACACCAGCGCGTAGCTGATGCTCAGCAACGAGTAGGCCCGGCCCAGGGGCAGGTCCCGCAGGGCGGCGAGCCAGCAGAGCATCGACAAGGCATAGGCGAAGATGGCTACGAGCACCACGGCAACGGGTGTCAGGCCGATGTGGGCGCTGAGCCAGTGTTCGGGTTGTGGCAGATGACTCATGCTCCAGCGCATGCCCAGTTGAGCGGCGCTGACCAGCAACACACTGCCCAGTGCGAAGGTGATACCGCGACTCAGGTTCATGCGTGTTGCCCCAGCAGTGCAACGCCGCCGATCACCAGCGCCACACCCAGCCAGTGGCGGCGGTCGATGGTTTCGTGGAACACGAAACGCGCGACCAGGGTGATCAGCACGAAGTTCAGGCTCAGCATCGGGTAGGCAATCCCGACTTCCAGGCGTTGCAGCACCAGCAGCCACACCAGCAGGCCCAGCCCCAAAGAGGCCAGGGCCAGCCAAAGCCAGGGTGAGCGCAGTTTCTCCATCCACCCGGAAGGTTTGCCGCGCCAGCTTTCTACCGCATATTTCTGGGCAATCTGGCCCAGGCAGGTCAGCAGGCAGGCGACCAGTAGCAATAGCAGGCTCATAGCGTCGCCTGAGGGATAATCAAAATCACCAGGTTGCCTTGTTCATACCGTTTGCCCTCTTTGGGCAATTGATCAAGTTCGCGCAGCTCTTCTTCGCCCTTGACCCGCATGACCACACCGACCGAGCCTAGTTGGCGAGCGTCGTGCATCCACTGTTGCACCTGGTCAGGGTCGACGCGTTGCTTGAGCGAATCAGGATAGGCAAGGCCATATTTCAATTCGCCTATCGTGTTGAAAAAAGCCACTTCCGGCCGTTTCACCCGCCAGGACAATGCCGACGCGGCACCCAGATCGTTGCTCAACAATTTGGCACTCTGGCCAAGCTCCTGGGCGTGATCGAGGATGAACTGGTCAGGCGTTTTGTTGGCGACTACGGAATTGGGCAGTCCGGCAGGCAATAAACCGATGAGCAGCAGGCTGCCAAAAGCCGGGGCTGCCCAGCATTGCAGCGGGCGGAAGGCCTGCAGCAGGTTGGCCATGATCCAGCCGATCAAGCCGATGAACACCAACACCAGGTTGTGCAGTTCATGATCGTAAATCGGCTTTTTCAATTGCAGATAAACCAGGGCCAACAGGGTGACCACACCCACCACCAGGTTCAGCAGGCCGTTGATGCCCAGGACGCGACCTTGCTCCAGCTTCAATCGGTCAGCCAGTGCATGGCCGAGCAACAATGCCAGGGGCAACAGGCACGGCAGGATGTAGGCCGGCAACTTGCCCTTGCTCAGGCTGAAGAAGAACAACGGCATCCACAGCCACAGCAGCAGGAACCCGATATTGGACTGGCGTCGGGTCTGCCAGGCTTGCTTCAGCGCGGGCGGCAGCAATGCAACCCACGGCATGCTGAAAGCCACCAGCAACGGCAGGTAATACCACCATGGCGCGTTATGCTGGGCATCGTCCCCGGCAAAACGGCGGATGTGTTCGTGCCAGAAGAAAAACCGCCAGTAGTCAGGCTCCTGGGCGTGCACTGCCAGCGCCCATGGCAGGCTGACGGCGATGGCGACCACGACCGCCACCGGGCCGTAGACCAGCAGTTCACGCCAGCGTTTTTGCCAGATCATCCAGGGCAGCGCAATCAGCACCGGCAGTAGCCAGGCCAGGAAACCCTTGGTCATGAAGCCCATGCCGCAGGCAAGGCCCAGCACCGCCCACGCGATCAGGCGTTGACCGCGGGTGACGCTGTCCAGGGCAAACCACAACGCGACCAGGCTCAGATTGACCCAGAAGGTGAATTGCGGATCGAGGTTGGCATACCCCGCCGAAGCGGCAATGACCGTGAAGCTCATGTACAGCAGCGCGCAGGCGAAACTCTTGCGCGGTTCGTTCCACATCCGGCGGGCGACCAGGTAGCACAGCAGCACGCTCAAACCGGTGCTCAGTGCCGAAGCGAAGCGCACTCCGAAGAGGTTCTGGCCGAACAGCGCCTGACCGATGGCAATCATCCAGTAGCCGGCCGCGGGTTTTTCGAAATAGCGCACGTCCATGAAGTGTGGCGACACCCAGTTGCCGCTCAGGAGCATGCCTTGGCTGATCTGGGCGTAGCGGGTTTCGTCAGGAATCCATAAACCATGGCTGCCCAATGGCAGCAGGTATGCCAGCGCCACCATGGCCAGCAGTAACGGCAAAGCCCAGCGTTTGCTCATGCGCCTTGCACTCCCAGCCAGCCTTCGCGACCTTCGAGCGCACCGCGTACCACGCGGCCGATCGGCAAACTGTCAGGGGCCTGGGGCAGCAAGTCGCCCAAGGGTTGAAAACGGATGTCCCGCTGATGTGCATCGCTCAGCAGTTGACGGAAATCATTAGCCATCAGAATCCCTTCTACCTCGGCATGGATCGTGTAGACATTGAGTTTTTCCGGCGTGAACCGGTCCAGGATGAACCTGTTGAAGTCCTTGGCGGCGACGGTCGGCCCGACCACTTCGTCGAAGGTCGGCAGGTCCACCGGAATTTGCGGTGTGCCCAGGCGACCATCGGCCAATCGTGGCTGGAACAGGCTCAGGCCGCGACAATCGCTGTTATAGCGAAAGCCGAAGCCCTGCTTGGCTTCGATCACACGCTCGTCGGCACGCCAGCCGGCGGACGCCGAGCAGGTGATCTTGTCCCCGAGAATGTCGCTGAGGGTGTCCACGCCACGGCGTATCTGTTCGACCAGTTGTGCGTCGCTCCAGCGCCCGGCGTTGGCTTGCCAGCCGTGGTGATCCCAGGCGTGCAGGCCAACCTCATGCCCGGCATCCCGGGCCTGGCGCATCAAGTGCCCCAGGTCGCGGCCGATCGGTTTTCCAGGCCATGCGGTGCCGGCCAGCAGAATGTCCCAGCCATACAGGCCGGCTGCGTTGGAACGGAGCATTTTCCAGAGAAACTGTGGACGGATGAGGCGCCACAAGTGGCGCCCCATGTTGTCCGGCCCGACACTGAAGAAGAACGTCGCCTTGACCTGTGCTTCATCAAGGATTTCCAGCAGCCGGGGCACCCCTTCACGGGTGCCTCGGTAGGTGTCGACATCGATCCGCAGTCCCGCCTGCATCAACGCTTGTCCGCGATTTCGAGCATGGCTTCACGCAGGAAGAAGTCCAGGGTGTTGCCGATGGTTTCGCTCATCTCCACGGTTGGCGTCCAGTCCAGCAGGCGTTTGGCGTTGGCGATGCTCGGCTTGCGGTGCGACACGTCCTGATAACCGGTGCCGTAGAACGCCTTGCTTTCGATGTCGCGGAAGCCGGCGAACGGAGGGAAGTTGGCGCGCAGCGGGTGGGCTTCGAACTGACGCAGCAGCTCTTCGCCCAACTGACGGATGCTGGCCTCGTTTTCCGGGTTGCCGATGTTGATGATCTGGCCATTGCAGACATCGTTGTCGTTATCGATGATCCGTGCCAGGGCTTCAACACCGTCGGCGATGTCGGTGAAGCAGCGTTTTTGCTCGCCACCGTCGAACAGGCGAATCGGCGTACCTTCCACCAGGTTCAGGATCAGCTGGGTAATGGCGCGGGAGCTGCCGATACGGGCCGAATCCAGGCGGTCCAGACGTGGACCCATCCAGTTGAACGGACGGAACAGGGTGAAATTCAGACCCTTCTGGCCATAGGCCCAGATCACGCGGTCCAGCAGTTGCTTGGAGACCGAGTAGATCCAGCGCTGCTTGTTGATCGGACCGACCACCAGGTTGGAGTTGTCTTCGTCGAAGTTGTTGTCCTGGCACATGCCATAGACTTCCGAGGTCGACGGGAAGATCACGCGCTTGTTGTACTTGACGCAGTAGCGAACCAGTTTAAGGTTTTCTTCGAAGTCCAGTTCGAACACGCGCAGCGGGTTCCGGGTGTATTCGATTGGCGTCGCGATGGCCACCAGCGGCAGTACCACGTCGCACTTCTTGATGTGGTACTCGATCCACTCGGAGTGGATGCTGATGTCGCCTTCGACGAAGTGGAAGTTCGGGTGGCTGCGCAGGCGCTCGATGGCGTCCGAACCGATGTCCAGGCCGTAGACCTCGTAGCGGTCGTCACGCAACAGGCGCTCGGACAGGTGGTTGCCGATGAAGCCGTTGACGCCGAGGATCAGCACGCGGGTGCGACGTGGGGCGCGGCCGGATTCGGCACCGCGCAGCACGGAACCGTCCACCAGGCCCAGTTCGTTGGCCAGTTGCGGACCGCTCAGGTACAGACCGTTGTCGTTGCGCTGGCCGGCGTTGATGATCAGCGAGTCTTGACCGCAGGCGATGCGCAGCGGGTCGACGCTGATGACGCGGCCTGGCGCCAGGCCTTCGTTGCCCTTGGCGACTTCAGCGCTCCAGACAATCAGCTTGTGCTCGCCTACCGCGCAGAATGCACCGGGGTATGGCTGGGTCACGGCGCGCACGAGGTTGAACAGTTCTTCGGCTGGCTTGGCCCAGACCAGTTTGCCGTCAGCCGGAGTGCGACGGCCGAACACCGTGGCTTTGGATTCGTCTTGCGGTGTTTCGCTGACCTTGCCTTGCAGCAGCGCCGGCAGGGTGTCGCGCAGCAGTTCAGCGGCGGCGGTGCGCAACTTGCCGTGCAGGCTCAGCGCGGTGTCGCTGCGCTCGATGGCGACCTTTTGCTGGGACACGATGGCGCCTGCATCGGCGCGCTTGAGCATGCGGTGCAGGGTCACGCCGGTTTCCGTTTCGCCGTTGACCAGTACCCAGTTGGCCGGTGCGCGACCACGGTAGCGTGGCAACAGGGAACCGTGCAGGTTGAACGCGCCTTTGCGCGCAGTGGCCAACAGCGGTTCGCTCAGCAGGTTGCGGTAGTAGAAGGAGAAAATGTAGTCGGGATCGAGTTTGGCGATACGCTCGATCCACAACGGGTGGTTGGCATCTTCCGGTGCATGCACGGCAATGCCGTGGCGGGCGCACAACTGTGCGACGGAACCGTAGAACGCATTCTCCTTCGGATCGTCGGCGTGGGTGAACACCGCAGCGATCTCAAACCCGGAGGAGAGCAGGGATTCGATGCCGGCGCAGCCAATATCGTGATAGGCGAAGACAACAGCTTTTGCACTCATGAAGGAACCTGATCTGAAGAAGTGGAAGTAAGGCCGTCGACGGTAACAACGGAAGAGGGGGATTCGGGCTGGCTACGCAGCACCTTTTCAATGAAGAAGCGCGGACGTGCGCGCACGTCGCTGTACATGCGGCCCAGGTATTCACCCAACAGGCCCATGCCGATGAATTGACCACCGGTGAAGACGAACAGCACGGCGAACAGTACGAAGGTACCGCCACCGGCCCAGCCGGAACCGAACACCAGACGCAACAGGATCAGCGCAATGGCGAATAGAACACCCAGGGCCGCCATGCCGACGCCGACGATGCTCAGCAGTCGCAGCGGCGTGGTGGTCATGCAGGTGACCAGGTCGAACATCAGGTTGATCAGGCGCATGGGGCTGTACTTGGAATCGCCGTGTTCACGCTCGGAGTGGGTCACGGGGATTTCCGTGGTGTGGCGGGCAAAGCTGTTGGCCAGGATCGGAATGAAGGTGCTGCGTTCACGGCAGGCGAGCATGGCGTCGACGATGGTGCGTCGGTAAGCGCGGAGCATGCAGCCATAGTCGCTCATGGCTACCCCGGTGGAACGCTGCACGGCGAGGTTGATCAGCTTCGATGGCCAGCGGCGCAAGGCCGAGTCCTGGCGGTTGTTGCGCACCGTCGCGACGACGTCATAGCCAAGTTCGGCCTGGGCCACCAGCCGCGGGATTTCTTCGGGCGGGTTTTGCAGGTCGGCATCGAGGGTGATGACGACATCGCCCTTGCACTGTTCGAAACCGGCCATGATCGCCGCGTGCTGGCCGTAGTTGCGGTTAAGGATCACTGCGACCACCGGGCTGCCTTCGCGGGAGGCGGCGTCTTCCAGGATCTGCGCGGAGTCATCACGGCTACCGTCGTCGACCAGCACGATTTCATAGGCCTGGTGCAACTGCTGGCAAGCCGCTTCAGTGCGCCGGAGCAACTCAGGCAGGCTTTCCTGTTCGTTGTAGACCGGAATGACGATCGAAACGAAGTTGATTGGGTAAGGTCTCAAAGGCTTCTGTCCATACAGTTTTCGATGGCACCGACGACGCGCTCGACATCATCGGTGGTCATGTCGGGGAACAACGGGATCGAACACAGCCGCGCCGAATTCCATTCGGTGTTGGGCAGGTACAGGTTGGGGTAACGCTGGCGGTAGTAAGTGTGCAGGTGCGTTGCAATGAAGTGAATACCTGTGCCGACATTCTGTTCCTGGAGCGCTTTCATGAACGCTTCGCGATCGAGCCCGCAGCGCTCGGCATCGATACGCAGGATGAACA
This sequence comes from Pseudomonas sp. 05L36, assembly GCF_056398125.1. Lineage (NCBI taxonomy): Bacteria > Pseudomonadati > Pseudomonadota > Gammaproteobacteria > Pseudomonadales > Pseudomonadaceae > Pseudomonas > Pseudomonas sp. 05L36. Next base: position 11,033 of record NZ_JBFTOU010000020.1, read on the forward strand.
GGTGCCAGGCGTGTTTTTGCGAATAGGCGGGAACGGCCAGCGGCTGCACCGGCAAGCCTTCCAGGCGCTGCAAGTAGGTCTGGGCCAGTTGAGTGCGCCTGGCGTTGATTTCGTCCAGGCGTTCCAGTTGCACCAGCGCGATGGCCGCGTTGATGTCGGCCAGGTTGTACTTGAAGCCGGGTTCGACCACCTGGGCCTGGGGCTTGCGGCCGTGGGTCAGGCGGTCGTAGGCATCAACCCCCAGCCCGTGAAACTTGAGCATGCGTACCCGCGAGGCCAGGGCTTCATCGTCGCTGACGAACATGGCGCCTTCGGCGCAGGTCATGTTCTTGATCGCGTGGAACGAGAAGATCGCCGTGCCTTTGGAACCGACGTGGCGACCTTTATAGAAAGTGCCTGCCGCGTGGGCGGCGTCTTCGATCACGGCAATGCCGTGTTTGTCGGCCAGGGCGTAGAGCGGATCGAGGTCGAATGCCGCACCGGCGTAATGCACCGGGATAATGGCTTTGGTGCGCGAAGTGATCGCAGCTTCGATAGTGGCCACGTCGGTCATCAGCGTGTCGCGGTCGACGTCGACGAACACCGGCGTGGCACCCAGCAGGGTGATCATGTTGGCGGTGGAAACCCAGGTCTGCGACGGCGTAATGACTTCATCGCCGGGACCGATGCCCAATGCCAGCAGGGTGATATGCATGCCGCCGGTGGCTGAGGAAAGTGCCACGGCATGTCCGCAACCGACGTAGTTGGCGAAGTGTTCTTCCAGTGCCAGGTTCTTCGGTCCGGTAGTGATCCACCCGGAGCGCAATACTTGCTCTACGGCCGCGATTTCTTCGTCGCCGATGCTGGGACGGGAGAAAGGGAGAAACGCCTGACTCATGGGCACCTCAGGGGCTGAAAACGAAAATAGCCTTTGAGGCTAAAAGGGATCCAAAAATCAGTATAGACGCTAAATCAGAATCTGCATCAAATCAACTAGTTACTGGTGTGTAGGTGAAAAACCGCGTCGGTTGACTTTTTTCGCCTTGGCCGGCAGGTTGGACGTCCATTTGGGTTGCGCCGACTTTACAGAAGGTTATGCCCGATTTTGTGAAAGGAACATGAAAAAACGGTTGGGGAATCGTTTTATCTGAAGGCTATTAAGCCGCTGTTCAGACTTCTTCCGTCTACCGCGTTTTTAGGAAAAGTCCTACAGCAGTAATGTCTTTTACATCATCGTTATTTCACTTCTTAGTTGCTTCATTGAACTGTTTATATTCAAGGCCGTTTCGTTTGATTGACTTACCTGTTACTGACTCACGCTCACCCCTCACCAATCCGCTGACCCTGTATCTGGCGCGACTGGCGCCATCCAGCCAACTGACCATGCGTTATGTGCTGCAGGATGCCGCCGACCGCCTGGGCTTCGAAGACCAGGATATCGAGGAGATACCCTGGCACAACTTGCAGCCCGAGGATGTGATCGCCCTGGTGGCCACTTTGCGTTCGGATGGTTATGCGCCGAACACCTCCTCGCTGTATGTCAACGCAGTGCGCGGGGTGATGAACGAAGCGTGGCGCATGAGCCTGATCTCTCAGGACCATCTGTTGAAGATGCGTACGGTGAAGGGCATGGCCGGGACACGGCTGTCCCAGGGGCGCAATCTCAGGCGCACGCTGATTCAGGAATTGATGGCGGTCTGCGCCGCCGATCCGCGGCCGCAAGGCCTGCGGGATGCAGCAATCATCGGGATTCTGTACGGTTCGGGGATGCGCAAATCCGAATCGGTGAACCTTGAGCTGAACCAGGTCGATTTCACCGAGCGCAGCCTGCGGGTGACGGCCAAGGGCAACAAACAGTTGATCAAGTACGCCCCGGCCTGGGCCTTCGCCAAGCTTGAAGCCTGGCTTGAGCTGCGCCGCTCCATGCTCAAGGACGGCGAGCCGGACGACCCGTTCCTGTTCAACCGCATCCGCCGGGGCAGCCATATCACCCGTGAGCGCATCACCAAGCATGCGATTTATTACATCGCCCGGCAGCGGGGCGCGCAGGTCGGGGTGAAAATCATGCCCCACGACTTCCGGCGTTCATTCATAACCCGGGTGATCGAAGAGCATGACTTGTCGATTGCGCAGAAGCTGGCGCACCACAGCAACATCCAGACCACGGCCAACTACGATGTGCGCGATGACAACGAGCGGCGTCGGGCGGTGGATCGATTCGATCTGTGAGCGATCACATCTCGCTCAGCACATGGGCATGGCCGATGGTCGAGACCTGAACCGAGCTGCCGGCGGGTGGTGCATACATGCCTGAGCTGCGCACCAGCAGTGATCGGCCCGGTTGCTCGCGGCTGGTCAATGGCTGGAGTTCCACCGTCAGCGTGCAGGTGTTGCCGCTGAAGTCCCGGTCGGTGACCACGGCCCGGCAACCGCTGGCTTCCGGGTCGCTGGGCAGGATGCTGGCCAGTTGCAGCTGTTCGGGACGCAGCATGATCTGTGCCGCGCTGTTGTTGCGGTGGTTGTTGACCGGGATTCGCCCCAGGTCGCAATGGGCCCAACCGGCCTCGATGCGCGCGGGCATGACCACGGCATCCCCCAGGAACAGGGCGGTCTGTTCGTCTTCGGGGTAGCGGTAGAGGTCCAGCGGATGCCCTGACTGGACCAGTCGGCCATGGCGCATCACCGCCAACTGGTCGGCGAACGACAGGGCTTCACTCTGGTCATGGGTGACCAGAATGGTGGTGACGCCTGCGTCTTCCAGCAGCCGCGCAACCATCTTGCGCATTGCGGCGCGCAATCCGGTATCGAGCGCCGAGAATGGCTCGTCCAGCAGCATCAGCCGTGGCTGTTGCGCCAACGCCCGGGCCAGGGCCACGCGCTGTTGCTGGCCACCGGACAATTCGTGAGGCCAGCGCTCGGCCATCTTCGCGTCCAGCGCCACGCTGTCCATCAGTTCGGCGATTCGCTGTTGTTTTTCAGTGCCCTTGGTCGCCAGGCCGAAGCCGATGTTCGCGGCCACGGTCATGTGCGGGAACAGCGCACCGTCCTGCGGCACGTAGCCGATCAGGCGTTGATGGGCCGGCACTTCGTGGGTGCCGTCGACCAGGGTCTGGCCATTGAACGAAAGACGTCCGGCGTCGGGGAATTCGAAGCCGGCAATCATCCGCAGTAACGTGGTTTTACCGGAGCCGGAAGGACCGACGATCACCGTGCGACTGCCGCTGGGCACCGACAGGCTGACGTTGTCCAGGGCGCAATGGGCGCCATAGGATTTGTAGAGGGCATTCAATTCAAGAGTGTTCATCGGCCAGCCGTTTTTTTCGATTGGTGATAAAGAAGTCCGGTCAGCGGCAGCGACAGCATAACCATCAACAAGGCGTAGGGTGCAGCGGCGGCATAATCGATTTCGCTGGTCATGGCCCAGAATCCGGTCGCCAGGGTGCGCGTGCCATTCGGAGCCAGCAACAGGGTGGCGGTCAGCTCGTTGGTGATCGCCAGGAACACCAGCGCCGCGCCGGCGGCAGCCCCCGGAGCGGCCAGTCGCAAGGTGATCAGCCACAGTGCCCGGGCCGGCGAGCGGCCCAGGCTGCGGGCAATGTTTTCCAGTTCCACCGGGGCCTGGGCAATGCCTGCGCGCAGGCTCACCAGCGCGCGGGGCAAGAACATCAACAGGTACGCCAGCAGCACGGTGAAGGTGGTTTGGTAAATCGGCCGGGCAAAATGGATCGTGACGGTCACCAACGCCAGCGCCACGATAATTCCCGGCAGGGAGCTGGTGATGTAGTTGCAGCTTTCCAGTACCCGTTGCAGTCGGCCGGGGTAGCGGATTGACAGCCAGGCGATCGGGATCGCCGCGCAAGTGGTCAGCGCCGCGCCAGCGACGCCGAGCAGCAGGGTTTGCTCCAGGGCAGGCAGCAATTCAGCCATGTCCCAGACTTCCACACCGCCGGCGATCAGCCATTTACCCAGGGTGATCAAGGGCACGCCCAGGGCCAGGGCGCAGGTCACGATTTGCAGGGTCAACGAGAGCAGGGTGGATACCGGTTTCAGGCACACGACCCGTTGCTCCCGGGCGCTTCCCGAACCGACGCGAGCATAACGGGCAGAACCCCGGGCGGCGGATTCGGCCGTCAACATCGCCAGGCAACACAACGCCAGCACGCTGGCCAGCATGTGCGCCGCTGCGCCGTTGAAGGTCGATTTGAACTGATCGAAGATCGCGGTGGTAAAGGTGTCGAAGCGGATCATCGCGTACAGGCCGTATTCGGCGAGAAGGTGCAGGCCGACCAGCAAGGCACCGCCGCAGATCGCCAGGCGCAATTGCGGCAACACCACGCGGAAAAACACTTTCCAGGGTTTGAGCCCCATGGATTCGGCGACGTCTTCAATGGCCGGGTCGAGCCGGCGCAAGGTGGCCGCTACCGGCAAATACAGGAACGGGAAGTAGGCGATGACCGAGACCAGGACACCGGCAAACAAGCCGTGGATCGGTGGCACCAGGCTGACCCAGGCGTAGCTGTGAACGAACGCGGGCACCGCCAGCGGTGCGGTGGCCAGCAACGACCACCAGCGTCGTCCGGGCAAATTTGTACGTTCTGTGAGCCACGCCAGTGTCACCCCCAGCGCCACGCACAACGGAATCGTCAGCAGTACCAGCAATACGGTATTGATCAGCAGTTCACCAACCCGGGGGCGGAACACCAGGGTCACGACGGTTGACCAGCCTGTCTGCAGGGACACGCCAATAACGTAAGCGATCGGTAGCAGTGCCAGTAATGAAACCAGCACCGACAAACCGATCACCCATACACCGCCACGTCCCGCAAAGACTCCGCGGGATCGTCGACGCAAATGTGCGGGTGTCGCCACAGCGACCCCCGCAGGCAGGGTTTCTGGCATCAATTTAGAGCAGTCCGGCCTGTGTCATCAGCTCCACGGCTTTTTTACTGTCGAGTTTCGAAGCATCGACAGTCGGCGCGTCAAGTTGCTGCAAAGGCACCAGTTTAGGGTTGGATTCAGCGTTCTTGCCCACGGCGTACTCAAACGACTTACCGTTTTTCAGGACGGCCTGGCCATCCTTGCCGGTAATGTATTTGAGAAACGCCTGGGCTTGTTCTTTGTGTTGGCTGGAAGCGAGGACGCCGCCGCCGGAGATGCTAACAAAAGCGCCCGGATCTTTGTGCTTGAAATAGTGCAGGGCGGTGTTTTTGCTGTTTTCGCCGGTCTTGGACTGATCGACCAGGCTGTAATAGTGGTAGATCACGCCGCTGTCGATCTGCCCGGCATTCACCGCCTTGAGTACCGAGCTGTTGCCACGGTAGTTGGTGTAGTTGGTTTTCATCGCTTTCAGCCATTCCAGCGTGGCGGCTTCACCCTTTTGTTCCAGGATGGCAGCGACGATGGCCTGGAAGTCAGCACCGCCTGGCGACGCAGCCCAGCGACCCTTCCAGCTCGGATCGGCCAGGTCCATGATCGATTTCGGCAGATTGGCTTCCGACAGTTTGCCCGGGTTGTACACAAACACTGTGGAGCGCGCGGCAATCCCGACCCATTTGCCGTGGGCCGGGCGATAGGCGGAGTCAACCTGTTCCAGCGTGGTCTTGTCGACTGGCGCAAACAGCCCGGCGTTGTCGACCAGCACCATGGCCGGGGAGTTTTCGGTCAGGAATACGTCCGCCGGAGAAGCGGTGCCTTCCTGCACGATCTGGTTGCCCATCTCGGTGTCATCGCCGTTACGCAAGGTCACGGGAATACCGGTTTCCTGGGTAAAGCCCTCGACCCAGGCCTTGGTCAGGCCTTCGTGTTGCGCGTTGTACACCACGATGCCGACGGAGTCAGCTGCGTAGACCTGGCCAGCGCTCAGCAAAGCGGTGGCCAGCAGGGCCTTTTTCAAGAACGAAGGGATGTTGGGAATCATTCTGCGAGCTGCTCCTGGTGCATTTTTTTGAAAGTCATACGCATTGAAACGCTTGTAAATCAATGCGAATCATTTGCATGTTTTGAATTGCAGGGAATGTAGAGATCCAAATGAGAAAATAACGTAAAAAAAACCGTAAATACATGTAATTTTCATTCAGATTAGCAGCGCTGTGCCCACTGTGGTTCGACTCGTCGCTTAAACGATGCGAAAACGAAAAACCCGAGAGGCCGGTTCGACCTCTCGGGTTTTTTGCGTCTTGCCTGTCAGGGCTGGATTTGCGGGAAGATCAGGACTTGCAGGTTGCCGCGCTGATAGCGTTTTCCGTCGATGGGCAGCGCCTCGACTTCCTGAATTTCATCGACGCTGTTGACCCTCATCACCACCCCGACCGAGCCCTTTTTACGCGCCTCGGTCATCCATTGCCCGATGTCTTGCTGAGTCACTTTGCGCGAGGCCGCGTCCGGATCCGAAAGACCATACTTGAGCTCGCCGACAACATTGTACAGCGCCACCTCCGGTCGCCTGGTCAGCCACGACAAGGCCGAGGCCGCTCCCAGGTCGTTACTCAGCAGCGAGGTGGTCTGGTTCAGGCTGTCCAGGTGTTCGGCGATAAACCGGTCGGGCATCTTGCTGTCGACGATCTGGCCCGGCATGGCGGCGGGAAGCAGTGCCACCAGCAACCAGATGCCGAGGGCCGGCATCGCCCATAACGTCAATGGTCGCAGGATTTGCAGGGCGTTGGCGATGATCCAGCCCAACAGCACGATGAACGCCAGGGACAGGCTGAACATCTCGGTATTCTCAAAAACCTCTTTGCTCCGTTGCAGGTACAGCAAAGCGATCAAGGCCGTCGTGGCAATGACCACGTTGAGCCAGCCGTTGACGCGAATCGTCCGCCCCTGTGCGCGTTCCAGCAGGCTGGTCAGCGCATGACCCATCAGCAGCGCCAGCGGCAACAGGCACGGCATGATGTAGGTCGGCAACTTGCCGCTGCTCACGCTGAAAATCGCCAATGGCAACAACAGCCAGAGCAGGAGAAAACCGCTGACGGGCTGGCGCTTGTCGTTCCAGGCCTGGATGAACGTTGTCGGCAACAACGCGGCCCAGGGCAGGGCGGAGACGACCAGCATCGGCAGGTAGAACCACCACGGCCGGGCGTGTTGCGCATTGTCGGCGGCGAAGCGGCGTACGTGCTCGTTCCAGAAGAAGAAATTCCAGAAGTCCGGTTCCTGATGATGAATGGCCAATGTCCAGGGCAAGCAGACGGCCGCGGCGACCACAACGGCCAGTGGCCCGTAACGCAACAGCTCACCCATGCGGCGCTGCCAGAGCATGTAGGGCAGGGCGATCGCCGCTGGCAGCAGCCAGGCCAGAAAGCCCTTGGTCATGAAGCCCATGCCGCAGGCGATACCCAGCATCGTCCAGGCACCCAGGCGGGCACGCGTGGTGCGGCTGTCGATGGCAAACCACAGTGAAACCAGGCTCAGGTTGACCCACAGGGTGAACTGCGGATCGAGGTTGGCGTACCCGGCCTGACCGGCAATCAGCCCGAAGCTCATGTACAACAGTGCGCAGGCAAAGCTTTTGCGCGGATCGCCCCAGAACCGGCGGGCAATCAGGTAGGTCAGCCACACGCTCAGCCCGGTACTCAACGCTGAGGCGATGCGCACCCCGAACAGATTCTCGCCAAACACCGCCTGGCCGATGGCAATCATCCAGTAACCGGCAATCGGCTTCTCGAAATAACGCAGGCCCATGAAATGCGGCGAGACCCAGTTCCCGCCCTGCAGCATTTCCTGGCTGATCTGGGCATAACGGGTTTCATCGGGAATCCACAGGCCGTGGCTCATGAGCGGCAGCAAGTAGAACGCAAAGAACGCCAGTACCAAGGCGAATAGCATCCAGCGTTCGTTGGCAGGCGCCGTTGGGGCGCGCAGGCGGGAAGAATGGCTAGCAGAATCTGGCAATGGCTGATTAGACGTCATGTCTCGACCTTGGCGCTTAGATGGCTGGTTGAAGAGTGATGTGCAACTAGTGAGAGAGAAAACCGGAATGATATTGAACGGCGAGAAGTGCAATCACACTTCTCGCTGTTTTGTTCAGGTTCCATTCAGTCCGGCTTGAAACAACTTAGTGGCAAAGTTCTCGGTCAGTAATGATTTCAGTTTTTTTCTTGTAACAGAGTGTTCCAGTCTTCGGCATTCACAATGCCGAGCACTTGCAGTTGGCCATTGCCATCGATGTGGACAAACAGCGCGCTGGCGTACTCGGCGTCCTTCGCCGAATGCTTCAGGCCGGCCTGCTTTTCAAAGTCGGCGATGCAACCGCTGTGGGTCACCAGCACCAGGTTGCGATGGGCTACCTTGTGCGCCACGACATCGTTACGCAGGGTCGTGCCGCAGGTCGCCAGCCACTCCTGGGTCCGTGGGTCGCTGTTGAACATGTAATGCGCGGTCTGCACGGTGCGCGTCACCGGGCTGGTCAGGATGTCGGCTTGCGTCAAACCCAGGCGTGCCAGGCCTTGCCCGACACCGGCGGCCGCTTCACTGCCAATTCGGGTAATACCGTCAGCCGGGCCCAGGCAAGGATTGCTGGAACGGTCGCAGCGCTCGGCGTGACGAACCAGTACCGCGATCTCGCCGGCACTCCATTGTTGCAGCAATTGAGCCCGGGCTTGCGCGCCCTCATGGGCCAGGTTGGCCGGGGATTTCGGCCACAGGACCAAACCGGTGACCACCGCGGCGACGGTCAGTGCAGCAATGGCCACGACCGATTTAGACAGGCGCGAAGACGGTTTACGCGAGACGGAATTGACCAAGTTTGTCCACCAATAGGAGCGCCAGGGAAGTACTGTTAAACAAAACCTGAAACAGCACAAAAAATGTCCGCCGAGACTAAGTTCAGCGAATTAACTGCGGCCCACGTTAAATCTGTGCAGGTGTCGGAGCGGTGAAAGGAATGTGAAAAAATTGCATAGGAGGTTCGCTCGGATAATTTGTTTGTTATTGAGAAACGTTATCTTTTACACTCGCATGGAATGACAGCGGGAAACAGAGAGGGCGTATGGGTTGGGATTAACGGCGAACGTGTCGCCGTTAATCCGGGAAGCAGGAGAAAAGGCGTTCAGGGCGAAGGGCAGCTCGCCTGTGGTCTGGCGGCAGCCTGGCTGATCAGCGCGGCCAGGCGTTTGACGTTGTTTTGCTGGGCAAGCACCAGGTCATCGATGCTCGCACCTGACGGTGTTTGCAAGGTGCTGCGGCAAATCACCCGTGCCGTGTCGCCGATGCCGGCACTGCGCAGGCGCCATTTCACGTCCATCAACGCGTATTGACCGGGGACCGAGTCAAAACGCTGCACATCGACCCGCACCGAATATTTGCCTTGTACCGGACTGTTGCTCAGTTGATCGGCCAGCGCACCGCGCAATTCATCCACGAGGGTCGCAGCCCACCAATGGGTTTCCAGGATCGCCAGGCCACTGTTGCCTTGGCGAATGACGATCTGCGCACGATCGACCTGGGGCGGCACGCTGATCGTCTCGATCTGAATCACCCCGACGGTGGTCATTGAATGATCGCCCACCTGGGCCGGGGTCAGGGTGTGGAATTGAATCGGGTCACTGCGGCAAGCGGCGAGCAGCAACATCGCGGTGACCAGGGTGAACTTCAGCGGAAAAGCCATGGGTGTTGCTCCTGTGTTCAATTGCGCGGTGGCCCCTGCAGATCCACGGGTGCGGCATTGTTCGGACGGCCGCGAAGCAGCGATTCCGGATGCCGTCCCAGGTAATCCGAAAGGTCACGCAAGGATCTCGACGTACGTCCCAGTTCATCCAGGGTTTGCCCCAGTTTTTCCCGTTGCGGTGAATCGTCGGCCAAGGTCGAACTGGCGGACTGCAGGGTCGAATTGGCGGTTTCCAGGGTTTTGCTGACATCTGACAAGGTGGTCTGCACGCCAGGCATGATCTTGCCGTTGAATTGCATGATGCCTTTGCGCAGTTCGACGAGATTGCCATCGAGATTGCCGGCGATTCGCTCGATCGGCAGTTTGTTGATCTTGTCGACCATGGACTCGAGTTTTTCCTGCAATTGCTCGAGGCTGCCGGGAAGGGTCGGAATCATGACCGGGCGTGCATTTGCATCGAAGGCGACTTTGTCGGCCTTGGGGTAGAAGTCCAGGGCAATGTACAACTGGCCGGTCAGGAAGTTGCCGGTGCGAGCCTGGGCTCGCAGGCCGTTTTCGATGAAGGTGCCGATCAGGCGCACACTCCCGGCCTCGTCATTAGGATCATGATTGAGCGCCTTGAGCATTTTGAGGTGGGCCTGACCCAGGCGTTGCGGGTAAATCACGATGCCGACGTTGATCGGAAAGGAACGTTTCTTCTCGTCGTAATCCAGATTGACCGCCACCACCTTGCCGATTTCCACGCCGAGGAATTCCACCGGCGCATCAACCTTGAGCCCGCGCATTGCCTGATCGAAACGCATGGCCAGGTACTGCGGCTTGCCGTTTGGCGGGGCGAGGGCGGATTGCTGGTCTTCGAACAGTTCGTAGGCATACTCGGCAGCCGCAGGTTTATCGTCAGGGCTGTAGTCGGGCGCGCGGAAGGCAATACCGCCCACCAGCAAGGAAGACAACGATTCGGTCTTGACCGCAAAACCGTTGGCGCCGACGCTCACGTCTATGCCGCTGGCGTTCCAGAAACGGGTGTTTTCGGTGACGTACTTGTCATTGGGTGCATGGATGAACAGCTCGATGTTCACGCCTTTGCCATCCGGGTCCAGCGCGTAGGCCACCACCTGACCCACCGGGATCTTGCGGTAGTAGACCGGAGAGCCGATATCCAGCGACCCCAGGTCCTGTGTGAACAGGGTGAAACGCTTGCCCGGCTCGCCGTAGGTGATGGGCGGCGGACTCTCCAGCCCCATGAAGTTTTTTGCCCGGCCGTTGGCCTGGCCGATATCGGCACCGATGTAATCGCCCGACAGCAGCGTATCGATGCCGGACACACCGCCAGCGCCAATGCGCGGCCGCACGACCCAGAACTGCGAGTCTTCACGGGTAAAGCTTTCGGCCTGCTTTTCCAGTTTGATCGTGGCGTTGACGCTCTTCTGGTCAGCGCTCAGTTCCACATCGGAGACATGACCAATCACGACATTGCGGTATTTGACCTCGGTTTTATTCGCGGTCAGGCCGTCCCCGGTCTTGAACGTGACAACGATGGTCGGGCCTTGCTGCAGAATGCTGTGAACCACCAGCGAAATACCCACCAGCACCGCGACGATCGGTACGATCCAGACCAGCGAGACGCTGAAACGGCGGGTCTTGATCGGCGCCAGCCCGGGGGCTTGCGGCCCGTCAGTGGCTTGTGACTTCATCCGTGACCTCCTCATCGTGTGGGTTTTCCCGTTCTTTATCCCAGATCATGCGTGGATCGAAACTCATGGCCGAGAGCATGGTGAACACCACCACCAGACCAAAAAACAGAATGCCCGGGCGCGGCTCGATGTCGGCCAGGGCCTGGAATTTCACCAGCGAGGCCACCAGGGCGACCACGATCACATCGAGCATCGACCAGTAACCGATGACTTCGACGAAGCGGTACAGCGTCGACCGCTCTTTACGTGCCCACTCGCTGTCGCGTTGCACGGTGACCAGCAGCAGCGTGACGGCGACGAACTTGATGCCCGGCACCGCGATACTGGCAATGAAGATGATCAGGGCGATGTCCCAGGCTCCGGCTTCCCAGAACTCCAGCACGCCGCTCATGATCGTGCTGTCGGCGCCATGGCCGACCATTTTGGTGTTCATTACCGGCAGCAAATTGGCGGGGATGTAAAACACCAGGGCGGCGATCATGTAGGCCCAGGTCCGGGTCATGGCATTGGTCTTGCGTCGATGCAAAGGCGCGCCGCAGCGTTCGCATTCGTGAGGTTCACCAGTCATGTCGCAGGCTAGCCCGCAGGTGTGACACAGGCACAGGTTGAGCTCGTCGGCGTACGGAGGTGTGCTCATACGATGTCCCATAGTTCGCGGATATCGCGCCCGGCGATGCGGATCATCATCAGGCTCAGCGCAGCCAGGGCAAACAACCCTATGCCGGGCAGCACATCGAGCAGTCCGGCGAGTTTGATCACTGCGACCATGGCGCCCAGCAGGCAGACTTCGAGCATGCTCCAGGGCCTCAGGGTTTCCAGCCAGCGCATGCAGAATTTGAATCCGGGCGAGCGTTGCCGGGAGAGGGCGAAGCCCAGCACCCAGATCAGCAGCAACAGCTGGAAAATCGGCGCGATGATCATGGCGATTGCCGCCACCATGGCGATGAACGTGATAGGCCCCAGGCTCAGGGCCAGCACCGAGTCCCAGAGCGTTGCGCTGTTCTTCACGCCTTTGAAGCTGATGCTCATCACCGGATAGAAATTGGCGAATACCCAGAGCATCAGCGCCGTGAAGGTCAAGGCAAGACGCTGTTCCACCGTGAGGCCGTTATAGCGCTGAAGCACGCCGCCGCAGCGCGTACACAGGGTTTTCTGATGTTTGGCGAGCGTTACTTTTTGGTACACGCTGTCGCAGTGCTCGCAGATGATCAGCTGATCAGTAGTTGCCATGGGTCAAGCTCAACAGAAGGCAGGAAGTTCAGAGCACCCCCTCAATATAGAAGTGACTCGCAATTGAGCAAATCGAAAGTCGCAAGCTGAAGGCTATCCGCCGCCGGGGGATGACTCGACCCACGGAATTACATGGGAAGCAAGCGACGAACGACTTCGAATTCCACTGCCTGCATTGCGCGTTATGAAAATAACCGTACTAGGCTGACTCGGGTGCCTTGAGTAGCTACAGAAATTCAATTGTTTGCTCAGTTGAACGCCTGGAACTAACCGGAGGGCATGGTTTGGGGGTAACTCACCAGGGTCCGGTTACGGATTACTTGAAAACAAGTAGCCGGCCACAAGGATCCGTCCCGATAAAGGAAGGTCGCCATGAAAACACTCTCGCATCGCTCAAGGTTCTACATTGCAGGTTCATTACTGATAGCGCTTAACGGTATGGCCCAGGCAGCACAAACAGAAAAGCCCAATATCCTGTTCATCGTGTCCGACGATACCGGCTACGGCGATCTGGGGCCGTACGGTGGCGGTGTCGGCCGGGGCATGCCGACACCCAGCATCGACGAACTGGCCGCTGAGGGCACAACCTTTTACTCGTTCTACGCGCAACCAAGCTGCACGCCAGGGCGAGCCGCCATGCAGACCGGGCGCATCCCCAATCGCAGCGGCATGACCACCGTGGCCTTCCAGGGCCAGGGCGGTGGTTTGCCTGCCGCCGAGTGGACGCTGGCCTCGGTGCTCAAGACCGGCGGGTACGAAACCTACTTCACCGGCAAGTGGCACCTGGGTGAAGCCGACTATGCGTTGCCCAATGCCCAGGGCTATGACGTGATGAAGTACGTCGGCCTCTATCACCTCAATGCCTACACCTACGCCGACCCGACATGGTTCCCCGACATGGACCCGGAAACCCGGGAAATGTTTACCAAGGTGACCAAGGGCGCACTCTCGGGCAAGGCGGGAGAAAAGGCCGTCGAAGAGTTCAAGATCAACGGCCAGTATGTTGATACGCCGGTCATCGATGGCAAACCCGGTGTAGTCGGGATCCCCTACTTTGACGGTTATGTCGAAAAAGCTGCACTGGAATTCCTCGACACCGCCGCCAAATCCGACAAGCCATTTTTCATCAACGTCAACTTCATGAAAGTGCACCAGCCGAACCTGCCGGCACCGGAGTTCGTTCACAAATCGATCTCCAAGTCCAAGTACGCCGACTCGGTGGTCGAACTGGATACGCGCATCGGCCATATCATGGACAAGCTCAAGGCGCTGGGCCTGGATAAGAACACGCTGGTGGTTTACACCACCGACAACGGCGCCTGGCAGGACGTTTATCCGGACGCCGGCTACACGCCATTCCGTGGCACCAAGGGCACCGTGCGCGAGGGCGGTAACCGGGTCCCTGCAATCATGACCTGGCCTGGAAAAATCAAGCCCAATGCCAAGAACCACGACATTCTCGGCGGGCTCGATTTGATGGCGACCTTCGCCTCGGTGGCCGGCATCAAGTTGCCGGAGAAAGATCGCGAAGGTCAGCCGATCTATTTCGACAGCTACGACATGACCCCGGTGATAACCGGCACTGGCCCCGACCCACGTAAGGAGTGGTTCTATTTCACCGAAAACGAGTTGTCGCCGGGGGCTGTCCGCGTCGGGAGCTACAAGGCTGTATTCAACCTGCGTGGCGACAATGGTGCGCAGACCGGCGGCCTGGCGGTGGACTCCAACCTCGGCTGGAAGGGTGAAGCGAAGTACGTGGCGATCGTGCCGCAAGTGTTCGACCTGCTGCAGGATCCACAGGAGCGCTATGACGTCTTCATGAACAATTACACCGAGCACACCTGGACCATGGTGCCGATCAGCCAGGCGATCACCAAGTTGATGCAGACCTACGTCAAATACCCACCGCGCAAATTGCAAAGCATGGGCTACGACGGGCCGATCGAATTGTCGAAGTACCAGAAATTCCAGTCGATTCGGGAAAGCTTGCAGAAGGAGGGCGTCAATATCCCGGTGCCTAACTAGCGGTGCGGCAGCGGTCTTGCTCAAGACCGCTGCATTTCTGTCAGCCAGGCGGGGGAACTCCCTCGCCACGGCTACCCGGTCAACCCAGCACTTCCCGCATCCGATACCAGAACATGCCAAGGGCCAGCAAGGGTGAACGCAGGGCGCGTCCGCCGGGGAAGGTCATGTGCGGCACGGCGCTGAACACGTCAAAGCCTTTGCTGTGGCCGGCATGGATCGCTTCGCCCAACAACTTCGCGCACCAGTGGGTCACGTTCAGGCCATGGCCGGAGTAACCCTGGGCGTAGAACACGTTCGGGTGCTGGCTCAGGCGCCCGACCTGGGGGAAGCGGTTGGCCGAGATGCCGATCTTGCCGCCCCACTGAAAGTCGATGCGCGCATTGGCCAGTTGCGGGAACACCTTGAGCATCTGCGGGCGCATGTAGGCAGCGATGTCCGCCGGGTCGCGCCCCGAGTAATGACAGGCACCGCCGAACAACAAACGCCGGTCAGCCGAGAGCCGGTAGTAATCCAGTCCGACTTTCTGGTCGCACAGCGCGAGGTTGTGCGGGATCAGTTCTGCGGCGGCCTCTGCCGACAAGGGTTCGGTGGCGATGATGTAGCTACCCGCCGGGAGCACCTTGCCACTGAGCTTCGGTTCAAGCTCTTCGAGATGCGCGTTGCAAGCCAGCACCAACGTGCCCGCACGCACAGTGCCGCCGGCACAGCGCACCTGCACGGTGCTGCCGTGGATCAACTCCAGCACCGGGCTCTGCTCGAAGATCTGCACACCCAAGGACTCGGCGACGTTCGCTTCGCCAAGCGCCAGGTTCAGCGGATGCAAGTGGCCCGAGCCCATGTCTACCAGACCGCCCGCGTAAACGCCGGAATCCACCACGTGCTCACGGATCTGGCCCGGTTCGATCAAGCGGGTTTCATGGGCGTAACCAGACTCAAGCAATTGCGCGTGCTCGGCCTTCAGCCCGGCAAAATGCGCCGGGGTGTTGGCCAGTTCGCAGAACCCCCAGCGCAAGTCGCAATCAATGCCTTGCTCTCGGATGCGATTGGCCACCACCTGCACCGATTCGGTCCCGGCGTACTCCAGGTATTGCACGCCTTCGGCACCGATGTGCTTTGCAAAGCCGCTGACGTCATGACCGATGCCGCGAATCAACTGGCCGCCGTTGCGCCCGCTGGCGCCCCAGCCAATCCGCCGAGCCTCCAGCAGGACCACCGAGAGCCCGCGCTGGGCCAGTTCGATGGCGGTGTTGATGCCGGTGAAGCCCGCGCCGACCACGCAGACATCGGCCTCCAGGTCCGAGGACAGCGCGGGACGCTGTCGCATGCCCCTGGCGGACGCCGCGTACCAGGAGAGGGTGTGTTCCTTGGTGTACTGATTCATTTGTTGGACTTCACTTTGCTCCACGAGCGGGTCATCAGACGCATGATCGACTGCGGCGGCGTGGTGGAGATGTAGAGTTTGTCGAGGACTTCCTGGGACGGATAAACCTCGGGATTGCCGACCAGCTCAGGGTCCATGTACTGCTTGGCGGCCGGGTTCGGGTTGGCATAACCGACCGAAGCACTGACCTTGGCAATCACTTGCGGGTCCAGCAGGTAGTTGATGAAGGCGTGGGCTTCTTTCGGATTGCTGGCGTCGGCGGGGATGGCCAGCAGGTCAAACCACAGGTTGGCGCCTTCCTTGGGAATGGCGTAGGCGATGTTCACGCCGTTCCTGGCTTCCTTGGCGCGGTTGGCGGCCTGGAACACGTCACCCGAGTAACCGAAGGCCACGCAGATATCGCCATTGGCCAGGTCCGAAACGTACTTGGAGGAGTGGAAGTAGGTGATGTAGGGGCGGATCTGCAGCAGCTTGGCTTCGGCCTTTTTGAAGTCCTCGGGGTTTTCGCTGCGCGGGTCCATGCCCATGTAGTTGAGCATCGCCGGGAACACTTCGTCCGCCGAGTCCATCATCGACACGCCGCAGGCGCTGAGCTTCTTGATGTTTTCCGGTTCGAACAGCACTGCCCAGGAATCGATGTGATCGATGCCCAGCACTTGCTTGACCTTGTCGACGTTATAGCCGATGCCGTTGGTACCCCACAGGTACGGTACCGAGTGCGAGTTGCCCGGATCGTTTTTCTCCAGCAGCGTCAGCAGTTTCGGGTCAAGGTTCTGGAAACTCGGCAGTTGCTCGCGATCGAGCTTGAGGAACGCACCCGCCTTCACCTGACGGGCGAGGAAGTGGTTGGACGGCACCACCACGTCATACCCGGTACGACCGGCAAGCAGCTTGCCCTCCAGGGTTTCGTTGGAATCGAATACGTCGTAGATCACCTTGATCCCGGTTTTCGCCTGGAAGTCGACGAGGGTGGTTTCGCCGATGTAGTCGGTCCAGTTGTAGACGCTGACCTGTGGCTGAGCCTGGGCAACGGCGCTGAACAGGACCGCCAGCGCGGCCGGGACCACGGATTTCAATAGACGCATATCGATACCTATTAGAGTTATTGGATTCTTCAGGTGATTCTTTGGTGGTCTGTCGGCCCTCATCGCGAGCAAGCTCGCTCCCACATTTGAAATGCGTTCCCCTGTGGGAGCGAGCTTGCTCGCGATGAGGCCGTTACGGACAGCGAAGATCTCAGACGCTGAGCATCAGGAACTCACGCTCCCAGGAACTGATCACCCGTTTGAAGTTCTCGTGCTCGGCGCGCTTGACCGCGACATAGCCGCGCACGAACTTGTCGCCCAGGTAGCGGCCGATGGTGTCGCACTCTTCCATTTGGGTCAGGGCGTCCTCGATGGTGATCGGCAGGCGCAGGTTGCGACGCTCATAGGCGCGGCCTTGTACCGCAGCGCTCGGCTCGATACGCTCGACCATGCCCAGGTAACCGCACAGCAGGCTAGCGGCGATGGCCAGGTACGGGTTGGCGTCAGCGCCCGGCAGACGGTTCTCGACGCGCATGGCGTCCGGGCTTGAGGTCGGCACGCGCAGGCCGACGGTGCGGTTTTCTTCGCCCCATTCGACGTTCACCGGTGCCGAGGTGTCCGGCAGGAAGCGGCGGAACGAGTTGACGTTCGGCGCGAACATCGGCAGCACTTTCGGGATGTACTTCTGCAAGCCACCGATGTGATGCAGGAACAGCTCGCTCATGTTGCCATCGGCATCGGCAAAGATCGGCTGGCCGGTGGCAATGTCCACCACGCTCTGGTGAAGGTGCATGGCGCTGCCCGGCTCATCGCCGACCGGCTTGGCCATGAAGGTTGCCGCCACGTTGTGCTTGAGCGCCGCCTCACGCATGGTGCGTTTGAACACGGTGATCTGGTCGGCCAGGTCCAGGGCGTTGCCATGACGGAAGTTGATTTCCATCTGTGCCGGGCCGTCTTCGTGGATCAGCGTGTCGAGGTCCAGACCTTGCAGTTCGCACCAGTCGTAGACGTCTTCGAACAGCGGATCGAATTCGTTGGCCGCATCGATGGAGAACGACTGGCGACCGCTTTCGGCACGGCCCGAACGGCCCATCGGCGCCTTGAGCGGCAGGTCCGGGTCTTCGCAGCGCTGGGTCAGGTAGAACTCCATTTCCGGCGCCACAATCGGCCGCCAGCCTTTGTCGGTGTACAACTGCAGGACTTTCTTCAACACGTTGCGCGGCGACAGTTCGATCGGGTTGCCGAACTTGTCGAAGGTGTCGTGGATCACGATGGCGGTCGGCTCGATGGCCCACGGCACCACGTAAACGGCGTCGGCATCCGGCTTGCAGACCATGTCGATGTCAGCCGGATCGAGCAGGTCGTAGTAGATGTCGTCGTCGACAAAGTCCCCGGTTACCGTTTGCAACAGCACACTTTCCGGCAGGCGCATGCCTCGCTCATGCAGGAACTTGTTGGTGGGTGCGATTTTGCCGCGTGCAATGCCGGTCAGGTCGCTGACGACGCACTCGACTTCGGTAATCTTGTGATCTTTCAGCCAAGTGAACAGCTGATCGAAAGGGGCATTCATAAAGACCTCGTTATTGGTTTTATTAACGCCAGGAGAGGCCGGTTTCATCCGCCGGACACTTCCCCTGTAGCGCGTTGACGTCTATCTTGGGCGAGCCTTGCGGTTCCATCTATCCACTTTAAGCAGCACAAAGCGCACCAAAAGAGTGCGTAAGGTCGCCCCATGACAGGTTCCAATTCACTCCTGGTCCAAGCCTTCGACACCGCCGATGTCGCCGAGCAAATCCGCGCCACACCGGGCTGGGTGCAGCATTACCAGCAGATGTCGCCGGGGCATTTCGCGGGTAGGGTGCGTTATCTGGACCTGCAGGGCGTGGAGATTTACGAAGAGTCGATGAACACCCGGGTCGAGCAGAATTTCAGCGCGCCCCAGGGCTCTCTGTCGTTCTGCTTCGATCGCGGCGACAACGCGCTGTACGTGTTGAATGGCGAAAGCCGCAACATCTGGATCACCCCGGAGAACTACCAGGAAATCGCCGTGGTGTTCGGTCCGGAGTTTGTAAGGCGTCATAGCCTGGATATCGCCCGGCTCGAAGGGCTGTTCATGGCGCCGCTCAACTCCCGGCAGAACGCGCTGTTCTGCCGCTGGCTCAGTGGGACGTTGACGCGGCTGTCGCAGACCTTCGATCCACCGAGCCGCGAAGCGCTGACCCAGCAACTGCTGGAAGACTGTCTGTTCATTCTCGACAACGCCTGTGTCGGCCTCGACCAGGGTGCCTTGCAGCGCCGTGCGGGAGAGCGGGCGATCATGAAACGGGTAGGGGAATGGGCGGCGGACACTCCAGAAGAGCACCTCAACCTGCTGGAACTGTCCCAGGTTGCCGGGGTTTCACTGCGCCAGCTGCAGCATGCGTTCAAAACCTACACCGGCATGGCGCCGACCCAATGGCTGCGCCTGCGCCGCCTCAATAGCGCCCGCCGCGAATTGCTCAGCCGCACGCCGACGCAAACCACCGTGGCCGAAGTGGCCATGCATTGGTCGTTCTGGCACCTGGGGCGGTTTTCCAGCAGCTACCGTGCGCTGTTCCAGGAATTGCCCAGCGAAACCCTCAAGCGTGCGAGTGCCGCGCAGGCAAACGGGCGCGGCCGGCGCTAGAACGTCGGCGGCGTAATCACCCAGATCACCACCGCGTCCACCTCGCCGGGATTACCGTAGCGGTGTGGTTCCTGGCTGGAAAAGCTGAAGCTGTCGCCTTCATTGAGCTGGAAATGGCGTTCGCCGACCCACAACTCGAAACTGCCGGACAGCAGGTAACCGGCTTCTTCACCGTCGTGGCTGTAGCTTTGCTGGCTGTAGGTGCCAGGCGGGAAACGCGAGTGGAGCATTTCCAGTTGGCGGTTGGCTTGCGGGGTCAGCAACTGATCGACGATGCCGTCTTCGTAATGCACGTTCAGGCGGCTGTTCTTGCGCACCACGACACCATCGTCTTCGGGCGCGGTGACCGCTTCACTGGCGAAAAACCACTGGATGGTGACGCCGAGGCTGCGGGCAATGTTGAACAGCGCCGGGATCGACGGGTAGGCGAGGTTGCGCTCCAGCTGGCTGATGTAGCCGGCGGTGAGCTCGCTCTGTTGCGCCAGTTCCGCCAGGGTCATGCCCCGGCGTTTACGCAGGCCGCGAATGCGCGTGCCGAGGAAATGCGGTTCGGCGCTGCCTGATGCGGGTGGGGTCTTGCTGTTGTTGCTCATGGAAAGTTCCGAACCGGGGGCTGCACTTCGCCCCTTGTAGGAGCGAGCCTGCTCGCGATGGACTTCAGAACACCGCGTCTTATCCAGAAAACACGCGTCATCGTTAGCGACCATCGTCGGAGCGCCGCCCGGAGCAAGCTCGCTCCTACAAAGAGCGATCATTTGAATCTAAAGCCCCGGAGTATAAACAGCCTTAAAGCTCCCACGCGACTTTCAGGCCTTCATAAATCGCTTCTTCGGCGGTACGCGGTGCCAGGCAATCGCCGATGCGGCGAAACTCCACCAGCCCTTGCAGTTCATCACCCAACGTATCCAGCGGTTGGTGACCCTGACACAGCACCAGGGTGTCGATGTTCTCCATCAGCATCGGCTCGCCGCTGGCGGTGTGTTGCAGGTACACCGTGTTGTCATCGCAGCCATACAACCGAGCGTACGGCGTGATCGGCACCCCGAGTTTATGCAGTTCGCCGGCCAGTTGATCGCGCACGTACAGCGGCAGGTTTTCCCCGCAATGGGTGCCGTTGACCGCCAGTTGCACCTGATGCCCGGCGCGCACCAGGCGTTCGGCGATGCCGGGACCGATCCAGTCGCAACGCCAGTCGACCACCACCACCGAACGGCCGATCTGCACCTTGTCACGCAGCACTTGCCAGGCGTCTACCACCTGCAACTCACCGCCGCGTTCGAAGGCCGGCCAGTACGGCTCGGCGCCGGTGGCGATGATCACCATGTCCGGTTTTTCCTGCTCCACCAGCGCGCGGTCGACCCGGGTATTGCGCACCACGCGCACACCGGCCAGTTGCATTTCTCGCTGCAGGTTGGTGCTGGCACCGCCGAATTCGCCGCGCCGTGGCAGCAACTGCGCGAGCAGCACCTGACCACCCAATTGCGAACTGGCTTCGTACAGCGTCACTTCATGCCCGCGCTGGGCCGCGACGGTGGCGGCTTTCATCCCGGCCGGACCACCGCCGGCGATCATGATGCGTTTGCGCTGTGGCGCTTGTCGGCGTTCGCCGAAGATCAGCTCGCGCCCGGTTTCCGGGTGCTGGATGCAGGAAATCGGCAAGCCCTTGTGGAAGTGGCCGATGCACGCCTGATTGCAGGCAATGCACGCCCGCACGTCTTCGACGCGGCCGGTGTCGGTCTTGTTGGGCATTTGCGGATCGCAGATCAGTGCCCGGGTCATTCCGCACACGTCGGCCTGGCCGCGAGCCAGAATCAGCTCGGCTTCCTGAGGCTGGTTGATGCGCCCGGTGACGAACAGCGGAATGTCCAGGCTTGCCTTGAACGTCCCGGCTTCCCTGGCCAGGTACGCCGCCTCGATCGCCATCGGCGGCACGATATGCACCGCACCGCCAAGGGACGCCGAGGTGCCGGCGACGATATGCACATAATCGAGCTGCGCTTGTAGCGACTGCACGGCGGCCAGGGATTCGTCTTCGGTCAGGCCTTCCGGGTCGCGCTCGTCGGCGGAAATGCGCAGGCCGATGATGAATTGTTCATCGGTCGCCGCACGCACCGCGGCGATCACTTCACGGAGAAAACGCAATCGCTGTTCCAGTTCACCGTTGTAACCATCGGTACGCCGGTTGACTCGCGGATTGATGAACTGCGCCGGCAGGTAACCGTGGCTGGCCACGACCTCGACGCCATCGATCCCGGCCTGATGCAGGCGGCGGGCGGCAGCGGCATAACCGGCGATGATCTCGTCGATCATGGCCTGGTCCAGCGCCCGGGGCATCACCCGGAAACGTTCGTTGGGCACCGACGAGGCGGAGTAGGCCACCGCCAGCAGACCATCGCTGGACTCCATGATCTCCCGCCCCGGATGGAACACCTGGGACAACACCAGGGTGCCATGGGCATGGCAGGTTTGCGCCAGTTTGCGGTAGCCCTCGATGCACGCATCGTCGGTGGCCATCAGCACGTGGGAGGTGTAGCGCGCACTGTCATGCACCCCGGCCACTTGCAGCACGATCAGCCCGGCACCGCCTTCGGCACGCGCCCGGTGATAGGCGATCAATTGTTCATTGACCAGGTTGTCGGTGGGCATCGAGGTGTCGTGACCGCTGGACATGATACGGTTTTTCAGGCGCTTGCCACGGATCTCCAGGGGTTCGAACAGGTGCGCGAAGGCGGGTGTCGAGGTCGGCATGGTGCGGTACTCCTGGCAGGCTGACCTGTAGGAGCGAGCTTGCTCGCGATGGACTTGAAAGCGACGCGTTCATCCAGACAACACGCGTTATCGTTAACGTCCATCGCGAGCAAGCTCGCTCCTACAGAGGCATTTAGGTTTTCGGCGTTGTTATTATTGGTCTATAGAAATTTACCTTCAGTAAAAAATCAACTTGTTTTTTTACTTAGCCTTGCAGTAATTTCGTCTCGAGCCCGCTCCCGGGCCAAACCTCACAACAATAAAAAAGGGCTGCATGGGCCTTGGGTCCCGTGGCACCTGCAAGAGGAACCACTGATGAAATCGCACACGCTCAAGCACGGTTTTTATCCCTTGGTGTTGTCCGTGTCCATGGGCCTGGGCAGCGCTCAGGCAGCATCGGACATGGTGGTGGTCGGATACGGCGGAGCCGGACAGAAAGCCCAGGACGTGGCGTTCTTTCAACCGTTCGCCGCCGTGGATCAAAGCAAGGTGATCCAGAGCGAATACAACGGCGAGATGGCCAGGATCAAAGTGATGGTCGACACCGGCAACGTCGACTGGGACGTAGTGCAGATCGAAGGCCCGGACCTGATGCACGGCTGCGAGGAAGGCATGTACGAGCGGCTGGACTGGACCCGCCTGGGCCACGCCGACCAGTTGATCCCCGAAGCGGCGCAGGAATGCGGTTCCGCCGCGCTGGTGTGGAGCGTGGCGATTGCCTACGACACCGACAAACTGGCCGAGGCCCCGACCTCGTGGGCAGACTTTTGGGACGTGAAGAAAACCCCCGGCAAGCGTGGGCTGCGTAAACGCGCGGTGTACAACCTGGAATTCGCCTTGCTGGCGGACGGGGTGAAAACCGAAGACGTCTACAAGGTGCTCGGCACCCCACAGGGCGTGGACCGGGCATTTGCCAAACTCACTGAACTCAAGCCTTACATCCAGTGGTGGGAGGCCGGCGCGCAACCGCCGCAATGGCTGACCGCCGGCGATGTGGTGATGACCTCGACCTACAGCGGACGCATCGCCGACGCCGCGCAGAAAGGCAGCCACCTCGGGCTGGTCTGGCCCGGCAGCCTGTACGGCATGGACTACTGGGCGATCATCAAGGGCTCCAGGCATGTGGATCAGGCCAAGCGCTTTATCGCCTTCGCCAACCAGCCGGACGCCCAGGTCAACTACGTGCAGCAGATTCCCTACGGCCCGACCAACACCCAGGCCGCCGCACGGCTGGACGACAAACTGGCGCAATGGGTGCCCACCGCGCCGCAGAACCTCAAGGGCGCACTGTCGATGAACGTCGGTTTCTGGGTCGATCATGGCGAAGAGCTCGAGGAGCGCTTCAACGCCTGGGCCAGTAAATAAACGCGGATGGCTGGACGTGTCGAAGCGTCCAGCCTTACTGTCTGCCCCCAGCCGATCAGCCTGAAGAACCACGAGAATGAATAAAATCGCCACTCACCTGGCTCCCGAGCGCAGCGCTACCGAGCAGCGCCTGCGCGAGGAACTGGCGGCCTGTTACCGCTTGATTGCGCACTTTCGCATGACCGATTTGATCTTCACCCACATCTCGGTGCGCATTCCGGGGCCGGAGCATCACTTTCTGATCAACCCTTACGGGTTGATGTTCGATGAAATCACTGCGTCGAATCTGGTGAAGATCGACCTCGATGGTCATGCCGTGGAGTCGTCGCCGTACCCGGTGAACCCGGCCGGTTTCGTGATCCACAGTGCCATTCATGGCGCCCGTGAAGATGCGCAATGCGTGCTGCACACCCATACCAAATCCGGGTGCGCGGTGGCGGCGTTGAAGTGCGGGTTGTTGCCGGTGAACCAGATTTCCATGGAGTTCTATGGCCGTGTTGCCTACCACGACTACGAGGGTGTGGCGCTGGACCTCAGTGAGCAACAACGGCTGGTGGCGGACATGGGGGACAAATCGGTACTGATGCTGCGCAACCACGGTTTGCTGACCGTCGGCGAGACCGTGAGCCAGGCGTTTTTGCGCATGTATTACCTGGAAAAGGCTTGTGAGATTCAGTTGGCCGCGCAGGCTGCCGGGGAAGTAGTGCTGCCGTCGCACGAGGTCTGCGCGCATACCGAACGGCAGTTCAATGAGCCGGGGCGACCGTTGGAGGAGGGGGAGTTGAGTGATCCCGATGCCATGCAACTGGCCTGGGCGGCGTTGTTGCGAATGCTGGATCGAGTGGCGCCGGGTTACCGCGACTGATCCAGATCCTATGTTGTATGGACTGACGCCATCGTCGGAACGCCGCCCGGAGCAAGCTCGCTCCCACAGTGGTTTGGGTTGTTCGTAGATCTTGCGTACACCCGTTAACCCTGTGGGAGCGAGCTTGCTCGCGATGGGGGCGCCTCGGTTCTCAGACTTATACCCGACTGGAGACTTGGCCCACTCTTGCTGTACAGTCGTTCAGCCCGCCGCTTACCCGCGCAGGCCTGAACGATTCAACCAAGGAGCGTGTCGCCGATGAATCAGGAAGCCCGTTTTTCCCGTATGGAACCGGAGTTGCGCAAAGCCAACCTGATCGAGGCGACGCTGGTGTGCCTCAAGCGTCATGGCTTCCAGGGCGCGTCGATCCGCAAGATTTCCGCCGAGGCCGGGGTCTCGGTGGGGCTGATCAGCCATCACTATTCCGGCAAGGACGAACTGGTGGCCGAGGCCTACATGGCGATCACCGGGCGGGTCATGACCCTGCTGCGCGACGCCATGGAGCAAGCCGCGCCGAATGCCCGGGAGCGCTTGTCGGCGTTTTTCCGCGGATCGTTTTCCGCCGAACTGCTCGATCCGCAACTGCTCGATGCCTGGCTGGCGTTCTGGGGCGCGGTGAAAACCGCCGAGGCCATCAACCAGGCCCACGATCATTCCTATGGCGAGTATCGCGGCATCCTGCGCAAGGTGCTGACAGAACTGGCCCGGGAGGAGGGCTGGGAAAACTTCGACGCCGACCTCGCCGCCATCAGCCTGAGCGCCTTGCTCGATGGCTTGTGGCTGGAGTCCGGGCTGAACCCAGGTACCTTCACGCCGGAGCAAGGCATCCAGATTTGCGAGGCGTGGGTCGACGGGTTGCAGGCCGGCGGACGCCAGCGCTTCTGCGTGTAGACGAGCGACTGTTGATCAGTCGTTCAGCAATCGATACTCTCTGGCGCCGATGCAGGAAAACACTCTAATAAGAAACTGGCCTTCGGGCCTGAGCCGGACACCAAGCGATGACTCCTCGGGTATTGATCGTCGATGACGATCCGCTGATTCGCGATCTGCTGCATGCCTACCTGTCCCAGGAAGGCTACGACGTCCATTGCGCCGCCACGGCGGAACTGGCGGAAACCTTCCTCGCCAGCCAGACCGTGGACCTGGTGATGCTCGACATCCGCCTGCCGGGCAAGGACGGCCTGACCCTGACCCGCGAGCTGCGGGTGCGGTCTGAGGTCGGGATCATCCTGATCACCGGGCGCAACGACGAAATCGACCGCATCGTCGGCCTCGAATGCGGCGCCGATGACTACGTGATCAAACCCCTCAATCCAAGGGAGCTGGTGTCCCGGGCGAAAAACCTGATTCGCCGGGTACGTCATGCGCAAACACCAGCGCCAACTGTCGCGGCGGCCAAGCCGGTCAAGCAGTTTGCCGACTGGTCACTGGACACCGACCGCCGTCGCCTGATCGATGCGTCCGGCAGCGAAACCTTGCTGACCCACGGCGAATACCAGTTGCTCAGCGTGTTCCTGCGCAACAGTGGCCACACCCTCAGCCGCGATCAGTTGATGGACCAGATCCGCAACCGCGAATGGGTGCCCAACGACCGCTCCATCGACGTGCTGGTCGGGCGCCTGCGCCGCAAGTTGCATGACGATCCGGCCGAACCGCAGTTGATCATTACTATTCACGGCGCCGGTTACCTGTTCACCGCCAGCGTGGCAGCCTGAACCTGATGGCGCGATGTCTTTGCCTGCTGGCGATGCTGGTGGCCGGCCATGCCGTCGCGGCGGAGAAGGTTCGCTATTGCGATTACCCGGTGTACCCGCCGATCTCCTGGAGCGACGGCAAACAGGTGCGCGGACTGGCGCCGAGCGTGGTGAAAAGCCTGTTCGGCCAGTTGGGATATGAGGTCGAGATGGTCGTGCTGGGCAACTGGAAACGCTGCCTGCTGGACGCCGCCGAAGGCCGGGTCGACGTGGTGCTGGCCTACAGCACCGCGCAACGCGAGCAGAGCATGCTGTTCTCGACGGTGCCGGTCTTGCGTGAAGAAGTGGCGCTGTTCATCAATCGCCAACACCCGGTGAAATTCGAACAACTGGACGATCTGGCCCATTACCGTGGCGGCCTGTTGTTCGGCGAGAGCTACGGTGTGGAGTTCGATCGCATGGTTGCGCACAACAACAATATCGAATGGGTTTCCGACAGCCACCAGAACTTCGGCAAGCTGATTCGCGGGCGTATCGACTTCATCACCCAGGAGCGGCGCACCGGCCAGTTGTATGTGGAAAACCTGCCCGGCGGCCAGGACATCATTGCCTTGCCCAAGGCCTTGAGCGTGGACTATCTGCGCGTCGCCGTGTCGCGGCGCTCACCCTTGGCCCAGCGCATGCCCGAGATCAATGCGCAGTTGCAGCGCATGGTCGATGCCGGCGACATCGAACGCTGGCTCAACGAAAGCGAAGTGACCTACCGTGACATGATCAATCTGCCGGCAGATGCGCAATGATTCGCGCCCGTCCCGGTGGACTGTTGCAACGCCTGTTGCTGTTCATTCTGTTGTTCAGCCTGTGCTTCACCGTGCTGGCCAGCAGCGTGCAACTGTACATCGAGTATCGGCGGGAAATGCGCGATATCGATTCGCGCATGGAGCTGATCCGCGCCGGCTACCTGGCCAGCCTGGAACGCAGCCTCTGGGACTTGAACCAGGAACAGTTGAACGTGCAGTTGCGCGGGCTGGTGGACTTCTCCGACGTCGCGCGGGTGCACTTGACCAGCGCCGATTTCGATCTGGTACAAGGCAATCCGGACCCTGCGGGACCGTTGCGTATCGAGCGCTTTGCCCTGGACTATCAGCCGCCGTCAGGCCCTTTGCGCCACCTTGGCGAGCTGGAGGTCAGTACCGATCTGGGGGCGGTGTACCAGCGTCTCTACGCCACCGGTTTGACCAGCCTGTTGTGGATGGCGGTGTTCCTCTGCGGTCTGGCCGTTGCCTTGTCGGGCCTGTTTTATCGACTGGTGACCCGGCACCTGAAAGTCATGGCCGAGTTTGCCCGGCGCATCGCCGCCGGTGAATGGCACGAGCCCCTGCACCTGGACAAGCGCCGTGGCAGCGACGAAATCGACACCGTGGCCCATGCCCTGGACGACATGCGCCGGGCGATCCTGCGGGACATCGAGCGCCGGGAAACCGATCGCCTGGCCCTGCAGGACAACCGTGACGAGCTGCTGAAAATGGTTGAGCGCCGCACCGCCAGCCTGATGCGCGCCAAAGACGAGGCGGAAGCGGCCAACCTTGCCAAGTCGAGGTTCCTGGCGACCATGAGCCACGAACTGCGCACGCCCCTCAATGGCATCCTCGGCATGGCCGAATTGTTGCGCGGCGCGCGTCTGGATGCCCTGGACGGTAAACGCCTGGATGCCTTGCACAAGGCTGGCGAAGGCTTGCTGACGATCCTCAACGAAGTGCTGTATTTCGCCAAGCTGGAGGAGGGCGTCAGCCATCCCGAACCGGTGGATTTCTCGCTGCGCCAGTTGCTCGATGAGGTACTGACACTGTTGGAACCGCGCGCGCTGAACAACGATACGATCCTGAGTTGCCGGGTCGATCAGCGCATTGCCGAGTATCACCACGGTGCCGAGCAGTTCCTGCGGCAGGTGCTGAGCAACCTGCTGGCCAACGCGATCAAGTTCACCGAAGGCGGCGCAGTCAGCGTCGAGGTGGCGCTGCTCAGCGAAACCGGCGAACAGACCGGGCAGCGGTTGCGGGTCAGTGTCACGGACGACGGCATCGGCATTGCCCCTTTGATGCAGGCGAAGATTTTCGAGCGTTTCACCCAGGCCAGCGAAGAAGTCGCGCAACGGTTTGGCGGCACCGGGCTGGGGTTGGCGATCTGCAAACATCTGGTGGAGCAGATGGGCGGTTGCATCGGCGTGGACAGTGAAGAGGGGCGCGGCAGTTGCTTCTGGTTCGAGCTGTCCTTGCAGCCGGCCAGCGGCGTGGTTGAGGCGGAACCGGTGCGGGCGGTGGGGCCGGCACTGAACATCCTGGTGGTCGAAGACGTGGCGCTCAACCGCGAAGTGGCCAAGGGTTTGCTGCAGCGGGACGGTCACCGGGTATGGCTGGCCGAAGAGGCAGAACAGGCGCTGGAACACTGCGCGGCGCGGGTTTTCGATCTGCTGCTGCTGGACGTGCATCTGCCGGGCATCAGCGGGGTCGAGTTGTGCCGGCAGATCCGCAACAGCGACGGGCCGAATCGCCGCACCCGCATCTTCGCCCTGACCGCCAGCGTGCAACCGGCACTGGTGCGCGGTTATCTGGAGGCCGGCATGGACGGCGTCCTCGCCAAACCCTTGAAACTGGAAAACCTGCGTCAGGTGCTGGACGGGCATACGCCCGTGGCCGAGTCGCTTCTGCGCGACGAGACGATGGACTGGCCACTGTTGCAGACTCATCGCAACTTGCTCGGCGAGCAAAAGGTTCAGAGTTTGCTGGCGGTGCTGCGCGACTCTATTCTTCAGCACCGCGATGAACTGAATGAAGCCATTGCCGCCGACGACTGCACCGAGGTCGCGCAACTGGCGCACCGTCTGGCCGGCAGCTGCGATTCGCTGGGTTTTCGTTCGCTGGCCACGACGCTCAGGACGCTGGAGACGTTGGCCCTGGGCAACGATGAATCGGCGATCCGCCACATGTGCCCCGCGCTGGATGAACAATTGCAGCAGGCACTGACGACCCTGAAAGGCCTGTTGCAGAGCTGACGTACAAGTTTGTTACGACTTTGTACAACTTCGATCTTTACGGTCAACGCGAACTTACATGGCTTTCCAATAATCGACGCAACCGCCGCAGCGCGGTCTTCGAAGCTTATTGGAGATAATAATAATGAATTGCCGTAAAGCTGATCCCTCCCTGCGCCGTGACGTCCTGTCGCGCGCTGCACACCTCATTGACTGCTGAGGTGCCGACATGAACGAAAATACTGATCGCAGCACTGATCATAAAGGCATCCAGCTGACCCGTGCCCTCAAGAGCCGTCACATCTTCATGCTGTCGCTGGGCGGCGTCATCGGCACCGGGTTGTTCATGGGCTCCGGTGTGACCATCAATCAGGGCGGCCCGGTGGGGGCGATTCTGGCTTACCTGGTCGCGGGTTTCCTGATGTACCTGGTGATGGTCTGCCTGGGCGAACTGTCGGTGCAGATGCCGGTGTCCGGTTCGTTCCAGACCCACGCCACTAAATACATTGGCCCGGCCACCGGGTTCATGATCGGCTGGGTGTACTGGATGAGCTGGGCCACCACCGTCGGTTTGGAGTTCACCGCCGCTGGCATGTTGATGACGCGCTGGTTCCCGGCGGTGCCGATCTGGTACTGGTCGGCGTTGTTCGTGGTGGTGCTGTTCGGCATCAATGCCATGGCCACCCGCGCTTTTGGTGAGGCGGAATACTGGTTCTCGGGGATCAAGGTCGCGGCGATTCTCGGTTTCATCGTGGTCGGCGTACTGGTGATCTTCGGCGTGATGCCCCTGAGCAGCGGCGCACCGGCACCGATGGCGAGCAACCTGATCGGCGATTCGCTGTTCCCCAACGGCCTGTCGGCGGTGTTTGCGGTGATGATGACCGTGGTCTACGCGTTCCAGGGTTGCGAGATCATGGGCGTGGCCGCCGGTGAAACCGATCAACCGGAAAAGAGCATTCCCCGGGCCGTACGCAACGTGGTGTTCCGCGTGCTGATCTTCTATGTGCTGGCGATTATCGTGCTGTCGGCCATCGTGCCGTGGCAGCAGGCCGGCCTGATGGAAAGCCCGTTCGTGCAGGTGTTCGACATGGTCGGCATTCCCTACGCCGCCGACCTGATGAATTTCGTGATCCTTACGGCGATCCTGTCGGTGGGCAACTCCGGCCTGTATGCCTCGACGCGCATCCTGTGGGCGATGTCGAAAACCGGCATGGCGCCGAAGAGCCTGTCGCCTTTGAGCAAGCGTGGCGTGCCATTGCGTGCCTTGAGCATCACCCTGTGCTTCGCGCTGGTGTCGCTGATGACCAGCTTCGTCGCCGCCGACACCTTGTTCATGGTGCTGATGGCGGTGAGCGGCATGTCCGGCACCGTGACCTGGATTGTCATCGCGCTGGCGCAGTACAAGTTCCGCAAGGCCTACCTGCGTGACGGCGGCAAACTCAGCGACCTGAAATACCGCGCGCCGTGGTTCCCGGTATTGCCACTGATGTGCATCGCGCTGTGCTGCTCGCTGTTCGTGTTCCTGGCCCTGGATGAAACCCAGCGTCCGTCGCTGTATTGGGGCTTTGGATTCATTGCACTGTGCTATGGCGCGTACTTCCTGATCCATCGCAAGCGTCAGGGCGTGTTGGCACCGAGCTTGCCGACTGCCTGACACCTCCAGATAACCGTTTCCCCTGTAGGAGCGAGCCTGCTCGCGATGGTCGTCAACGATAACGCTGGGTACCTGACACTCCGCGGCGTTTTCAAGTTCATCGCGAGCAGGCTCGCTCCTACAGGGGTAGTCGGTGTGGTCAAAATCTGTTGGCAACCAAAAATGAGTGTAGGAGCGAGCCTGCTCGCGATGGACTCAACAGCGCCGCGTTCATCCAGCAAGAACGCGTCTCCGTTAACGACCATCGCGAGCAGGCTCGCTCCTACATTGGTTTTGTGGTGGGCAAAAGATCTGCGACCAACGTCCTGTCGCCAGTTGTTCGAAGTTGTAACAGCGCCAACGACTTACGCTCGTGTATCTAGAAATATTTTAATAAAACCAATTAGTTACATAATTTTTTGGCTTGTTACAGCCCATTCCCCCACCAATTGCCGCCTTACTGAACACTCGTTTAGTATGGCCTCAAGTCGCATCACCTCAGACCCATCACAATAATTCGAGGATTCCCATGACCACTCAATCGTCGCTGCTCAGCCAGGTCGAAGCAGGCGTTGCCTGGATCACCCTCAATCGCACTGCCCAGCGCAATGCGCTGGACATTCCGACGCTGAAAAACCTGCACGGCTTGCTCGACGCTTTCAACGCCGATCCAGCGGTGCGCGTGGTGGTATTGACGGGCAGTGGCCGCAGCTTCTGCGCCGGCGCCGACCTCGATGAATGGGCCGATGCCGAAGCCCGGGGCGCCCTGGAAACCTACGGCTGGACCGAAACCGCCCACGCCCTGATGACCCGCCTGCACAGCCTGGAAAAACCCACCATCGCCGCCATCAACGGCACCGCCGTCGGCGCCGGGATGGACCTGACCCTGTGCTGCGACCTGCGTATCGCCGGGCAATCGGCACGCTTCAAGGCCGGCTATACCAGCATGGCCTACTCGCCGGATGCTGGCGCCAGTTGGCATCTGCCGCGTTTGATCGGCAGTGAACAGGCCAAGCGCCTGCTGTTCCTCGACGAATTGTGGGGCGCCGACCGTGCCCTGAGTGCCGGACTGGTCAGTGACGTCTGCGCTGACGATCAACTGCTGACTGCGGCCAGCGAACTCGCCGCACGCCTGGCCGCCGGCCCGACCTTCGCCTTCGCCCAGACCAAAAAACTCATGCGTGAAGGCGCCGAACGCAGCCTGGCCGAGCAACTGCAAGCCGAACTCGCCGCCGGCCTGCTCTGCGGTCGCAGCAAAGACGGCAACGAAGCCCTGCGTGCCGCCATGGAAAAACGCCCGGCACGCTTCATCGGTCGTTGATTCCTCTCCATCTCCCAGAACACGAACAACAGGTAGCAGCATGAATTTCCAACTGACCCAAGAACAAGAAATGTTGGTGGACTCGGTACGCAGCTTCGTCGAGAAGGAACTGCTGCCCTATGAAGAGCAGGTCGACCGCGCCGACGAGGTCTCCCCGGAACTGGCGGCGCAGATTCGCGGCAAGGCGATC
Source organism: Pseudomonas sp. 05L36 (assembly GCF_056398125.1). Taxonomy (NCBI): domain Bacteria; kingdom Pseudomonadati; phylum Pseudomonadota; class Gammaproteobacteria; order Pseudomonadales; family Pseudomonadaceae; genus Pseudomonas; species Pseudomonas sp. 05L36. The sequence continues at coordinate 43,480 of NZ_JBFTOU010000020.1, forward strand.
GCCGCCGGTTTCTACGCCTTCAACATGCCCGAAGAAGTGGGCGGTGGTGGCCTGGACTATCTGTCCCAGGCGCTGATCGAACGTGAGCTGTCCAAGGTGTCCTGGGCGCTGCACGTGTTCGTCGCGCGTCCGTCGAAAATCCTCATGGCCTGCACCGGCGACCAGATCAACGACTACCTGTTGCCGAGCATCCAGGGTGAGAAGATCGACTGCTTTGCCCTGACCGAACCGGGTGCCGGCTCCGACGCCAATGCGATCAAGACCCGCGCCGTGCGTGAAGGCGACGACTTCATTCTCAACGGCAGCAAGCATTTCATCAGCCACGCCGGCCATGCCGATTTCGCCATTGTCTTCGCCGTGACCGACACCTACGAACACAACGGCAAAAAGCGCAACGCCGTGACCTCGTTCCTGGTCGACCGCAATACCCCGGGCATGACCATTCGCCGTGGGCCCAAGTGCGTGAGCAACCGGGGTTATCACACCTTTGAAATGTTCTTCGACGACTGCCGCGTACCGGCCAGCAAAGTGCTGGGCGAAGTCGGCAAGGGGTGGGAAGTGGCCAACGCCTGGCTGACCGCCGGCCGGGTGATGGTGGCGGCCAACTGCGTCGGTCAGGCCCAGCGCGCACTGGACGTGTCCTTGCAATGGGCGGCAGACCGCAAGCAATTCGGCCAGCCGATCGGCACCTACCAGGGCGTGTCGTTCAAGCTCGCGGACATGGCCACGCAAATCCGCGCCGCCGAACTGCTGACCCTGCACACCGCCTGGAAAATGGACCAGGGCACCATGACCGATGGCGAGGCCGGCATGGCCAAGCTGTTCGCCAGTGAAGTGCTCGGTCGTGCCGCCGATGAAGCGGTGCAGATTTTCGGCGGCATGGGCCTGATGGACGAAGGACCGGTGGAGCGCATCTGGCGCAACGCGCGGATCGAACGGATCTGGGAAGGCACCTCGGAAATCCAGCGCCACATCATTTCCCGCGAGCTGCTGCGGCCGCTGTTGCGCTGATCGGCCCGGAGAATTCCCATGTCCCAAACCATTCGTGACAACCTCAAACGCATGCTCGCGCCGCAACACGTGGCGTTCGTCGGCGGCCGCAACATGGCCCGCGCCCTTAAGCGCTGTGCCGAGGGTGGCTACCAAGGGCAGATGTGGCTGGTCAACCCGCAGCACGACAGCCTTGAAGGTGTGCCGTGCGTGCGCAGCGTGGCCGAGTTGCCTTGCGGCCCGGACGCCGTGTTCATCGCCACCAACCGCGAACTGACCCTGGCCTGCGTCGCCGAACTGGCCGCCATCGGCGCGGGCGGCGCGATCTGCTACGCCTCGGGCTTCGCCGAAACCGGCGCCGAAGGCCAGGCCCTGCAACAGCGACTGCTAAAGGCCGCTGGCGACATGGCCTTGCTCGGCCCCAACTGCTACGGCCTGCTCGACTACCTGCACAGTTGTGCGCTGTGGCCGGTGGCCCATGGCGGCAAGGCAGTGGAGAAGGGCGTGGCGGTGCTGACCCAGAGCGGCAACTTCGCCTACAACCTGTCCATGAGCGACCGTTCGCTGCCGGTGGCCTACATGGCCTCGGTCGGCAATCAGGCGCAACTGGGTGTCGCTGAACTGATGGACGTGTTGCTCGACGAGCCGCGCGTCACCGCCATCGGCCTGCATCTGGAAGGCCTGAAGAACGTGCCGGGTTTTGCCCGCGCCGCGCACAAGGCACTGGAGAAGGGCGTCCCGATCATTGCCTTGAAAACCGGCGTGTCGCAGATCGGCGCCGAACTGGCCTTGAGTCACACCAGTTCGCTGTCCGGTTCCGATGCGCTGTACGACGCGTTGTTCGACCGTCTCGGGGTGATCCGCGTCAGCGGCCCGGTGAGTTTTGTCGAAACCCTCAAAGCCGCGGCTTGCGGCAATCTGCCGGCGGGCAACAGCCTGATCGCGCTGGCCTGCTCCGGTGGCGACGCCGGGTTGATTGCCGACTACGCCGAACGCAACGACCTGGGCCTGCCGAAACTCGATCAAGGACAGGTCGGCGAACTCGCGCAAGTGCTGCCGAGCTACGCCAACCTGGTCAACCCGCTGGATTTCACCACGGCGATCTGGGGCGACGGCGAAGCCTTGAACTGCATGCTCGACAGTGCGCTGCGCACCGAAGCCGATGCGGCGATGCTGGTGCTCGACTACCCGTCGGAGTTCACCGGCGAGCGCAAGGAATGCGACCTGCTGCTGGAGTTGTACTGCGCGGCACTGCAACGTCACGGCAAGACCGGTTTTGTCACTTCGGCCTTCCCCGAGTTGCTGCCGCCCCATGCCCGCGAGCGTTTGCACGCGCAGGGTGTCGCGGCGTTGCAAGGCGTTGAAGATGGCCTGGCCGCGTGGGGTCGCATCGCCGGTTATCAGCGCAACCGCCAGGCCTTGCTGGCTTTGGGCGAATCGGCACTGGTGCCGTTGTGCCCGCAAGCGCTGGAAGGTGAGGGGTGTTTGCTCAATGAGTGGAACTCCAAACAGGCGTTGAAAGCCTTTGGCCTGCCAACGCCAAATGGCGTATTGAGCACCCCGGACAAGGCCCTGAAGGATGCCGAAGCATTGGGTTATCCGCTGGTACTCAAAGCGGTCAGCGCTCAACTGCCACACAAGACCGAGGCCGGTGCCGTGGCGCTGAACCTCAAGGACGGCGCGGCATTGGGCGCTGCACTGGAGAAGATGCGCGCCAGCATTGCCGCCTACGCCCCGGGCGTAGTGTTCGATCAACTGTTGCTTGAACCCATGGCCAAGCCGCCACTGGCTGAGCTGATCGTCGGCATCAAACGCGAAAACGATTTCGGCCTGGCGCTGGTGATCGGTGCCGGCGGCATTCTGGTGGAGTTGCTCAAGGACAGTCGCAGCCTGTTGCTGCCGACCACCGACGGCGCGATCCGCAACGCCTTGCTCAGCCTGCGCAGCGCGCCGTTGCTGCAAGGTTTCCGTGGACGCGAGTCTGCTGACCTGGACGCCTTGGTGACCGCGATCCGCGCCGTGGCCGATTACGCCTGCGAGAGCTCCGCACACCTGCTGGAACTCGATGTGAACCCATTGTTGGTCGGTGCCCAAGGCACGACTGCGGTCGATGCGTTGATTCGCCTCGGCCACGAGTGAGGACATGAATATGCAAAGCAAATCCTTGACCGGTGGCCAGGCCCTGGTGCGTCTGTTGGCCAACTACGGCGTCGATACCGTGTTCGGCATCCCCGGCGTACACACCCTGGAGCTGTATCGCGGCTTGCCCGGCAGCGGCATCCGCCACGTCTTGACCCGTCATGAGCAGGGCGCCAGCTTCATGGCCGACGGCTATGCCCGGGTCAGCGGCAAACCCGGCGTGTGTTTCGTCATTACCGGCCCCGGCGTGACCAACGCCGCCACCGGCATTGGCCAGGCCTACGCTGACTCGATTCCGATGCTGGTGATTTCCAGCGTCAACCACAGCGCCAGCCTTGGCAAGGGCTGGGGCAGCCTGCACGAATGTCAGGACCAGCGTGCGATGACCGCGCCGATTACTGCGTTCTCCGCAGTGGCGCTGACCGCCGAAGATCTGCCGGAACTGATTGCCCGTGCCTACGCGGTGTTCGACAGCGAGCGCCCGCGCCCGGTGCACATCTCGGTGCCGCTGGACGTGCTGTCGGCGCCGATTGCCCGTGACTGGAGCAACGACGTAGTGCGTCGTCCGGGTCGTGGCCCGGCATCCGTTACCGCCATCGATCAAGCTGTGGCCAAACTGAAGGCTGCCAAGCGGCCGATGATCATCGCCGGTGGGGGTGCGCTGAATGCCGCTGCGCAATTGCGGGAAATCAGCACCCGACTGGCCGCGCCACTGTTCACCAGCGTCGCCGGTAAAGGCCTGCTGCCGCCGGACGCGCCGCTCAACGCTGGCTCATCCCTGTGTGTGGAGCCGGGCTGGAACCTCATCGCCGAGGCCGACGTGGTGCTGGCGGTCGGCACCGAAATGGCCGACACCGACTACTGGCGTGAACGCCTGCCGCTCAATGCCGAGCTGCTGCGCGTCGACATCGACCCGCGCAAGTTCAACGACTTCTACCCGTGCGCGGTGGCGTTGCATGGCGATGCACAACAAACCCTCAGTGGGTTGCTTGAGCGTTTGCCCACCGACGTGCGCGACGCTGGCGCCGCCATTGCCTCGGTTGTCGCCCTGCGCGAAGCGGTCAAGGCCAGCCATGGACCGTTGCAGTCCATTCATCAATCGATTCTCGACCGTATCGCCACGGAGCTGCCGGACAACGCGTTCATCAGCACCGACATGACCCAGCTTGCGTATACGGGTAACTACGCCTTCGACAGCCTGGCGATCCGCAGTTGGCTGCACCCCACCGGCTACGGCACCTTGGGTTATGGCCTGCCGGCCGGCATCGGCGCCAAGTTCGGCGCGCCGCAGCGGCCGGGCCTGGTGCTGGTGGGCGACGGTGGTTTCCTCTACACCGCCCAGGAACTGGCCACGGCTGTTGAAGAACTGGAGAGCCCGCTGGTGGTGCTGCTGTGGAACAACGACGCGCTGGGGCAGATCCGTGACGACATGCTCGGCCTCGACATCGAGCCCATCGGCGTGTTGCCGCGCAACCCGGATTTCGCCGCCCTCGCACGTGCGTTCGGCTGCACCGTGACTCAACCGCAAAGCCTGGCCGAGTTGCAGACCGACCTGCGCCATGGCTTCAAGCGTAACGGCGTGACCCTGATCGAACTCAAGCATGCCTGCGCGCATTGATCTGCATATTAAGGGGATGAAGCCATGCGCTTTTCCGATCTGACTCAACGAATCGCCGGTGACGGCGCCGCCGCGTGGGATATTCACTACCGCGCCCTGGCGCTGCGCGAGCAGGGTGAAGACATTCTGCTGTTGTCCGTGGGCGACCCGGATTTCGACACGCCACAGCCCATCGTGCAGGGCGCCATCGACAGCCTGCTGAGCGGCAACACTCACTATGCCGAGGTGCGCGGCAAGCGTGCCTTGCGTGAAGCCATTGCCAGGCGTCATCAACAGCGCAGCGGCCAATCCGTTTCGGCCGATCAGGTCACCGTGCTGGCCGGGGCGCAATGTGCATTGTTCAGCGTGGCCCAATGCGTGCTCAATCCAGGTGACGAAGTGATCGTCGCCGAACCGATGTACGTCACCTACGAAGCGGTGTTCGGTGCCTGCGGTGCCGTGGTGGTGCCGGTGCCGGTGCACTCGGAAAACGGTTTCCGCGTGCTGCCCGAAGATGTCGCCGCGCGCATCACTCCGCGCACCCGGGCACTGGCACTGAACAGCCCGCACAACCCGTCCGGCGCGAGTCTGCCGCGCAGCACCTGGGCTGCCTTGGCTGAATTGTGCATCGGCCACGACCTGTGGCTGATTTCCGATGAGGTCTACAGCGACCTGCTGTTCGACGGCGAGCACGTCAGCCCGGCGAGCCTGCCGGGCATGGCCGAGCGCACCGCGACCCTCAACAGCCTGTCGAAATCCCACGCCATGACCGGCTGGCGCGTCGGCTGGGTGGTGGCGCCGCCATCCCTGGCCGCGCACCTGGAAAACCTCGCGTTGTGCATGCTCTACGGCTCGCCGGATTTCATTCAGGACGCCGCCGTGGTGGCCCTGGAAAGCAACCTGCCAGAGCTCGAAGCCATGCGCGAAGCCTATCGCCAGCGTCGTGATCTGGTGTGCGACAGCCTGGCCGATTGCCCCGGCGTGCGGCCGTTGAAACCCGATGGCGGGATGTTCGTGATGCTCGATATCCGCCAGACCGGGCTCAGCGCCCAAGCGTTTGCCGACCGTCTGCTGGATCGCCACGGCGTGTCGGTACTGGCTGGCGAGGCCTTTGGTCCGAGCGCGGCGGGGCATATTCGCCTCGGTCTGGTGGTCGGCGCCGAACCGCTGCGCGATGCCTGCCAGCGCATTGCCCGTTGTGCTCAAGAACTGATGGAGGCTCAGCTATATGCTTAACCACAAGGCGTTGTTTATTGATGGTCGCTGGCAGAAACCTTCGGGGCAGGGCATCGCCGAGGTGATCAACCCGGCCACCGGGCAAGTGTGCGGCAGCGTGCCGCTGGGTGATGAACTCGATGTCGAAAACGCCGTGGCGGCTGCACGCCGGGCCTTCGATTCATGGTCGCGCACGCCGTCCAGCGTGCGTGCGGGCTATATCCGTGCACTGGCCGATCAACTGCGCAAGCGTGCCGATGAGATGGCCTCGGTCATCACCATGGAGCTGGGCATGCCGGTGCAATGGTGCCGTTCGGTGCAGGTCGATGGGCCGATCACTGGCCTTGAGCAATACGTCGAACTGGCTCATCTCATGGACGAGGTGCGCGAAGTCGGCAATTCGCTGGTGATCCGCGAGGCCGTGGGTGTCTGCGCGTTCATCAACCCGTGGAATTACCCGCTGCACCAATTGATCGGCAAACTGGCCCCGGCACTGGCCGCCGGTTGCACCGTGGTGGTCAAACCGAGCCAGGAAACTCCGCTGCATGCCTTCCTGTTGGCGCAAATGATCGAGGACATCGGCCTGCCGGCCGGGGTGTTCAACCTGGTCAGCGGTCCGGGCTCGAAAGTCGGCGAAGCGCTGGCCAAGCACCCGGACGTGGACATGGTGTCGTTCACCGGATCCACCGGCGCCGGGGTTCGGGTTGCGCAAGCGGCGGCACCTTCGGTCAAGCGCGTGTGCCTGGAACTGGGCGGCAAGTCGCCGTTGCTGATCGCCGAGGATGCGGATCTGGCAGCGGCCGTGCGCTACGGCGTGCAGGACGTGATGATCAACTCCGGCCAGACCTGCACCGCGTTGACCCGCATGCTGCTGCCGGCCAGCCGCTACGCCGAGGCTGTGGAAGTGGCGCTGGCGCAAACCCTGAGCCTGCGCATGGGCGATCCCCTCGACCCGCAAAGCTTCCTCGGCCCGATGTGTTCGGCCGGGCAAAAACGCACCGTGCTCGACTACATCAAGGTTGGCCAGCAGGAAGGCGCTCGCCTGCTGTGCGGCGGTGACATGCCGGGGCGCGGCTTCCATGTCAGCCCGACGCTGTTCGCCGATGTCGACAACCGCATGCGCATTGCCCAGGAAGAAATCTTCGGCCCGGTGCTATGCCTGATTCCCTACACCGATGAGGCGCAAGCGATCCAGATCGCCAACGACTCGCCGTTCGGCTTGTCCAGTGGCGTGTGGGCCGGCAGTGCCGAACGCGCCTTGCACCTGGGACGGCAGATGCGCGCCGGTCAGTGCTTCCTCAACGGTGCGGCGTTCAATTATCAGGCGCCGTTCGGTGGCTACAAACAGTCGGGTAACGGTCGCGAATGGGGTGAGGAGGGGCTGAACGAGTTCGTCGAAGTGAAGGCGATCCAGGTGTGACGGTTGGCGACTCAAACTGTTCATCACCCACGATGTTGCGACTCCACACCTTCAACCGATACGCCGGAAAAAGTCTAAGGAACCACCATGAAAGTACTGATCGTCCACGCTCACCCGGAACCGCAATCCTTCACCGCCGCCCTGCGGGACCAGGCTGTCGCCACCCTCGAAGCCCAGGGCCACGAGGTGCAGGTCAGCGACCTGTACAAAATGAACTGGAACCCGGTGGCCAGTGACGCAGACTTCTCGAATCGGGAAAACCCCGAGTACCTGGTCTATGCCCTGGAACAACGCCTGGGCGTGAAGAGCCAGTCGCTGGCGCCGGACATCCAGGCCGAGCTGGACAAACTGCTGTGGGCCGACCTGCTGATCCTCAACTTCCCGATCTTCTGGTTCTCCACCCCGGCGATGCTCAAGGGCTGGATCGACCGGGTGCTGGTGTCCGGCATCTGCTACGGCGGAAAACGCTTTTACGATCAGGGCGGATTGGCTGGGAAGAAGGCACTGGTGACCGTGACCCTGGGCGGGCGCGAACACATGTTCGGCGAAGGCGCGATTCATGGCCCGCTGGAGGACATGCTGCGGCCGATCCTGCGTGGCACGTTGGCGTACGTCGGGTTCGATGTGCTGGAACCGTTCGTGGCCTGGCATGTGCCGTACATCAGCGACGAAGCGCGCCAGCAATTTCTGGTTGATTACGGCCAGCGGCTGCAGCATCTGAGTGATGATCAGCCGTTGGTGTTTCCGAAGTTGGCGCAGTTTGATGACAAGCTCTATCCACTGACCTGATCAACACCCCGAACCTTGTAGGAGCTGGCTTGCCAGCGAAAGCGGTCCTTCAGCCAACAAGTGTTTGCCTGACACACTGCCTTCGCTGGCAAGCCAGCTCCTACAGGGGATTGTATGGGCTGTCTGAATCGGGGGTGTTTATGGGTTGTTTGACGGCTGTCAGCGTTACTTCCCGCAAGCTACAGCGGCTTGCGTCATTGCCTACAGCTACGCCAGAATCCGCCGGCTTGTGCGTCTTGGGGGCGGGTTCTATCGTAGGCCGGTCGCTGGAAAACAACAGCGATCGGGTTTGGTAGCCCGGAGTCTGGCGCGCAACGACACATCATGTCCCAAAAACTCCACGAAGCCGCCGAGCGCGCCCTCGATCATTACCTCGACCCCGGCCCCGGCATCATGGCCACGCCGCGTAAACCCAGTTCCATGTTCATCGTCAATCCCGAACTGAATGTCGAGACCTTGCTGGTGCATGCCTGTGAATCGCTGGCGTCGGCCAATGTCATGGCCACCGATCTGGTGGATCATCTGGAAGGAACCAGCCGCAATGCGCTGCTCGGCATTGCGCAGGTGATCATGCTCGGCGAACTGGCGGTGAACCGGGCGCTGGATCAACTCGATCCGCCTGAATAACCACAAATCTCCAGATCACCGATAGACCTGTAGGAGCTGGCTTGCCAGCGAAAGCGGTGTGTCAGTCGACGTCTATTTTGTCTGACACGCCGCCATCGCGAGCAGGCTCACTCCTACACAACACCCACCGCTTGTTCGGAAGTCCTTCTCAGCGGAGCCATTGAACTACACTTTTCAGTTGCTCCACCCGATCGGCAGGCGACGCATGGCGTCGCTTGCCGCCGCCAGTCGACCCAAAGGCTTGCCCGTTGTGGCAAGCCTGTCGGAGGTCATCATGAAAAGGTTGTCACCCATCAGTCTGTGCCTTGCCTTGTCGGTTCTCAGTGCCCCGGGATGGGCGCAATCGGTGGTGCCGATGAAAGGGCAAAGTTCGCAACAAACCCAGGCCGACATCAACGAATGCAACAGCATCGCCGCCAGCCAAAGCGCCTCGACGGCTTCCACGCCTTCCGGCGGGAGGGTCAAGGGTGCCGCTGTGGGGGCCGCCGCTGGCGCAACGGCTGCCCAGGTACGCGGCAATCAGCATGACGAGGCTTATGACCGCGTCGACGATGACACGAAACAGGACTATCGCCAGAACCGCGCCAAGTCGACGGCAGCGGCCGGCGCTGTGGTCGGTGGTTCACGTCAACGCCAGGAACGCCGGGCGGATGCGAAAACCACCCAGACGAATACCGCGTCGGCCTACAGCAGCTGTTTGCAGGGCAAGGGTTATCAGGTCAACCCTTGAGTCAGGTACGGAACACACTGTAGGAGCGAGCTTGCTCGCGATGGTCGTCAACGATAACGCTGGTTGGCAGGTGCCCCGCGGTGCTCTCCGGTTTATCGCGAGCAAGCTCGCTCCTACAGGATCCCCGAGCTCGCTGTTTCAAGGAAGCAGGCGGATAAGGAAACTGCCTGTAGCTCTAATCTGACAACCGTTCATCGGTGGACTACGCTGCGATACGTACCCTCGATCTGAATTTTGTGACGTAAGGATCCGACACATGCGGAGCAGGCTGCTCGCTGTAATGGTTACTGTTTTCGGGATGTTTTGGTCGGTGCAACTGTGGGCCGAGGATGCACCTAAAGCGGTTGATGCTCCCGTCGAATTGAAAGTGGCCAACCGCAGCATCATGGTATTTCGCGCGACCCTCCTCGGTGAAGCCCCGGCCTCGCGGGTCAAACGGGCGAAAGTGGTGATCGGTGAGGCGCTGGATGACGCCGACGACCTCAATGTCACCCTCGACCCGATCATGAAAAGCTACATGGTGCTGCTGGGTAGCCGGCGCGCCTTTATCGTTTCGCCCAAGGACTTCGACGAGACCGAATACGACTCGGTACAGCAGGCCGCGGAAGCCGCGGCTGACAGGCTGCGCCAGGTCGTGGCCGAAACCCGGGAAGCCCGTAGCCTGCAATTGATCCTGCGTTCCGTAGTCGCCGCGTTGCTCGCCACCGGCATTTACATCGCTCTGCTGTACGGCATGATGTTTTTGCGGCGCAGAGTGCTGAAGAAACTGCCCGAACTGATGCATCGGCACACCCAGGCCCTGAAAGTCGGAAAAGTTCCGCTCGTCGACGCCAATTACCTGTATCCCTTGGTCAGCCGCCTGCTGGAGCTGGTGCGCTGGATCGTCGTCGCGCTGTTTACGTACGAATGGCTGGGCTTTGTCCTGTCACGCTTTCCCTATACCCGTCCCTGGGGCGAAAGCCTGAATAACTATCTGTTGGAACTCGGCGGCTATCTGCTGCAAGGGATCGTCGGTGCCATACCCGGGCTGGGCGTGGCGCTGGCGATCTTCTTTATCGCCCGCGGCGCAACCGCGTTCATGCGGCGGATACTGCGGCGCATGGCTGCACCGGGAACCGTCAGCTGGCTGAACCATGAAACCCTGCAACCGACCCAACGCCTGACGTCCCTGGCGATCTGGCTGTTTGCTCTGGCCATGGCCTATCCGTACCTGCCGGGTGCTGGCACCGATGCATTCAAAGGCTTGTCGGTGCTGATCGGCCTGATGATTTCCCTGGGCGCCACCAGCGTGGTGGGCCAGGCGGCGGCGGGGTTGATCCTGACCTACACCCGTACCCTGCGCCCCGGCGAATTTGTGCGCATTGGCGACTACGAAGGCACGGTTACCGAACTGGGCATGTTTACCACCAGCATTCGCACCGGCCTGGGCGAGGTGCTGACCCTGCCCAATTCGATGATCACCGGTACCGTCACCAAGAACTACTCGCGTGTAGTGCAAGGCCCTGGCTACGTGGTCGACACCGTCGTGACCATCGGCTACGACACGCCGTGGCGGCAGGTGGAGGCGATGTTGCTGGAGGCCGCAAAACGCACGCCGGGGATTCTCGAAGTGCCGCCGGCCCAGGTGTTCCAGACGGCATTGTCGGACTTCTACCCGGAATACCGGCTGGTGGCCCAGGCCATTCCCAGCCAGCCTCGGCCGCGAGCGGTGTTGCTGAGCATGCTGCACGCCAACATCCAGGATGTATTCAACGAGTACGGCGTGCAGATCATGTCGCCGCACTACCTGGGCGATCCGCAACAGGAAAAGTGGGTGCCCAGGGACAAGTGGTACCCGGCTCCTGCGCAAAAATCGAAGGAATCCTGATTCCGCCTGGAAGGGCGTACTGCGGGAGCAAAGGCACACATCAGCGCCGGTTACTGGCCTCGGTGCCATACCTTTAAGTAATCGATTGTGAAGGTGGAGGGCAGGTCAGCGTCGTCCACGACGCCGAACCATTTCCAGAAGGCCTCACTGTCAAACACGACTTGCATCGGGAAGTGCCAGTGGGTGTTTTTCGATTCCCTGACCAGCACGCCATCGACGTACCAGCGCAGGGTGTCGGGTTGCCAGTCGAACCCGTAGACATGAAAGGTGCTGGCCAGGCGCCAGGGCGCGGTCCAGGTGCTGCCATTGGCCAGATGTTCGCTGCTTTGCGGCGTGGCCCATACATGGGCGTTCATGTTGTACAGTCGGTCGAAAGCGCCGTTTCCGGTTTTGCCGCCGATTTCGAAGATATCGATTTCGGTGGCGTTTTCGGGCAGCCCCGTCCAGGCCAGCCAGAATGCGCTGGAACCGGCGGAATTCATCGGTTTGGCTCGGGCCTCGTAGTAACCGTACAACCTCCGCTCATTGGTATGCACCATCGCCGAGCTGTAATCCTTGAAGCCCAGTTTCGTGTACTTCTGCGGCAAGGTTTGCTTGCGGAACACGATGTCGAGATTGCCGTTGTCGACGCTGGCATTTTCCGGCATGAACAGGGCCGGTTTGCGCCCCAGCGAGTCGCTGCCCGTGCCGTTGTTGACGTACCAGCGATCACGGTCAAGGGTGTTGCCGTTGAAGTCGTCGGACAGTTGCGCGTCCAGCACCCAACGCCCGGCATTGGCCTGATCCGACAGCGGCAGGCTGGCATGGGTTTGCTGAGGCACCGGGCCCAGTGGGCCCGCCCGGGTCCAGACATCCGCTTGGCCGGGGATGGTCACCGCCCATTTGTTCGCCAGGTATTCGAACACCTCCCGGCGCTCTTTCTGGGTGATCAGCGGGCGGTCGTAAACCAGCACTTCAGCGATGTCGCCACGCAAGACTTCGGTGGTACCCACCACGTTCCGCGCCACGGCATAGGGGCCGATGGGCACATCATGGAGTTCCAGAAAATCCAGGGTTGGCGCGAAGGCTGTGCTCTTTTCCACGCTGAGTGCAAAGTTCGGCGCCACGTTGTCGTTATCGGCAAGCCGCGGGCGCGAGCTGAACTGGCGCTGCCAGGTGTCGCCGCCGGCCTGTTCGGGCAGCCGGCGGGACACCAGAAACACCGTGGCCGGGCCCTTTGCCACACGAATTTGTTTGCCGACGAATGCCGAAACGCCACTGAAACGCACCACGGCGTTGCCGTTGAGCGCGTTGTCGACGCGCAGCGGCAGTGACGTGGCGTTCGGGTTGTCGACGCTCGCATGGTTGGACTTGCCCGACTTGTCATGCCAGCGCAGGACCCGGTTTTGCCGGTCCAGGGACATCGTTGACCGATCGGCGCCGTCCAGCCACAGGACCAGGCCATCGGTCGCCGGGCGCGCGGGCGTCGCCTGGGCACAACAGGCCATCGCGGCCAGCAGCAAAACCAGCCAGCATTCCCTGAGCATGTGAGCCCCCTGAAAGAGCGTGGAGGAGTGACGCGCCGGTCACCTGGCAAAGGCGGCCGACAACTCGACAGCGGGGCGGTAGCCGTAGGGATTGCTCAATTGCCAACGCCAGCTGTCCTGGATCATCTGCGCGAGGTCACGCCGGGCGCACCAGCCCAGGTCGTGCCGGGCCTTGCTGGCATCGGCCCAGCACTGGGCAATATCGCCGGCCCGGCGCGGGGCGATCTGGAACGGAATGCTGACGCCGGTGACGTCTTCGAAACTGTGGATCATCTGCAGCACGCTATAGCCGATCCCGGTGCCGAGGTTCCAGATGTGAATGCCGCCAGCACCGTGCAGCACCTGCAAGGCCTTGAGATGCCCTTCGGCGAGGTCGACCACGTGGATGTAGTCCCGCACGCAGGTGCCGTCGACGGTGGGGTAGTCATTGCCAAACACCGTCAGCTCGGGGATTCGGCCAATCGCCACTTGGGTCAGGCAGGGCAACAGGTTATTCGGCCGACCGTTGGGGTCTTCGCCGATCAGGCCGCTTTGGTGGGCGCCAATCGGGTTGAAGTAGCGCAACAGGGCGATGCTCCAGCGCGGTTCGGAGAGGGCAAGGTCAGTGAGCAACTGCTCGACCATGAGCTTTGAGCGACCATAGGGGCTGGCCGGAATGCCGGTGCCCGATGCCTCGACGATGGGCGTGTGCGCCGGTTCGCCGTAGACCGTCGCCGAGGAACTGAACACCAGTTTGAACACATTGAAGCGCGCCATGACCTCACACAGGTTAAGGGTGCCCACTACGTTGTTGGCGTAATACTCCAGGGGATGACACACGCTGTTGGCCACGGACTTGAGGCCGGCAAAATGCACCACCGCGTCAATTTCGTATTGGCTGAAGAGGCTTTCGAGCAAGGCCGTATCGCGGATGTCGCCTTCAATGAAGCGGACCTGGGCATGGGCCAGGTGCTCCAGGCGCTCGATGGACTCGTGGCAACTGTTGCACAGGTTATCCAGCACCAGCACATGTTGGCCGGCGTCGATGAGGGTCAACGCGGTGTGGGAGCCTATGTAGCCGGCCCCGCCCGTGATCAGCGTGGTTTTAGGCATTTTGGGCGTTCCTGTTTCAAGAAGTCAGGGTCAGCGGGCGGTGAAAACCAACTTGAATTCCTGCGGCCAGCGCGGGTGCAACACGCTATAGGCCAGCGCATAGGTCAGGGCACCGATGGCGATGTTGCAGGCCAGGTGCAAGACGCCTTGCAAGGGCAGGTGCGCAGAAGCGGTCAGCACCACAACCGCCATGACCAGCGAGGCGATCACGCTGCGGTAACCGGACTCGATGAACACGCCCCAGCCGTAACCGATGGCGGTGTTCAGTCCGCGAATTTGCAACGGCGTGATGAGCAGCATGCGCACCAGCAAGGCCAGTGCAGCGCCCATGCCGCCGCAGGTCGGGCCCAGCATATAAACCAGCCCGAGGGCGAGCAGGGCGGTGCTCACCTCGGCCTTGAGGGTGACGCGGGTGTGGTTGACCGCCACCAGCGCCGTGGTGGCGTACATGGCAAGGTTGCCGATGGCTGCGGTGATCGCCAGCACTTGCAGCATGGGAATGGCGTCGGCCCATTTGGCGCCGAAGATCAACAGGACGATATCCTCGGCCGTCAGCGCAATCCCCAGGAAAAACGGCGTGAGCAGAAAACCGCTGATCACCGTCGAGTCGCTGATGATCCCGATCAGTCGCGGCGGGTCGCTGCTGCGCCGGGCGAACACCGGCAAGGCATAGCTCATCAGTCCGTTGTAGATCGCCGAGCGCGGCAGATCGATGATGCGCATGGCCAGGTTGAACATGCCCACCGCATGGGCCCCGGCGGTCATGCCCAGCACCACGTTGACGCCACGTTGCAGGGTTTGTGCGCTCAGCGCATTGATCGCCACCGGGGTTCCGGTCTTGAGCAGTTCCCGCAGGAAAGGCCCGTCAATGTACAAAGCGATGCGCCGCCGGTCCCCGTTCATCAGCACCACGACGCAGACAAACTCCATGATCAGCGCCTGGGCGATCACCGCCCACGGGCCGAACCCCCAGAGCGCCACGACAATCCCGCCGACGCCGCCGACGATTTTCCCCAGCAACGTACGCGACGCCAGCCTCTTGAAGTTGCTGGTGCGGCGCATTTCCACGACATACACACGCGCTATCATGGTGAACAGAATCTTTACCGAGGCCACCGCCATCATCCATTGCAGTGCCGGCGAGCGCGTGTACAACATGGCCGCCAGGGAGATGACGCCGATGGACACGAGGCTGATCAGCACGGCAAACCAGAACGCCGTGCTGATGTGCTTGTCTTCCAGGCGCTCGGCCCGTACCAGCGGGTCTTCCAGTACCGACGAATAAAGCAGTCCGACCATTTCGACAATCGCGATGATCACCGTGCCCACGCCCAGCTCCGTGGGCGTGAGCAGCCTCGCGTAGACGACAAAGGTGATCATCGACAGGAAAATCAGGCCGAATTTCTCGGTGAAGATCCAGATCAGGGTAACCAGACGCTGGTTGGCCATGGCGGGCACCGGTTCAATGAGCGGTGGTTGACTCGGCGGTCCGGCCCAGGGTTCTGGCGCGGGCATAGAGGTAACGCAAGGTCGGTTTACCCCGGGCGAAAATCAGTGCCTGCCAGGAACACGCCAGCATGCGCCGGTACACGTTGATCACCTCGGCATGTTCACCGAAGCGGGAAAAGGCACAGAGGAAATCCGCGAGGTTGCCCAGCTCGAAATCGATCCGTTGTTGCTGGCTCAACTGCGCACCATAACGGGCGAGGAACAGCTCGATGAACCTGAGTTTGTGCGAGAAGTACTTTTTCGGTTGGGCGGTGATGTTGCCGCCGTTGACCGTCCGCCGCGCCAGGGTTTGCGGCACCGTGTGGATTTCCCAGTGTTCGGCGATCCGGGCCCACATCATGCGGTCCTCGGAATAGCGCAGGCTGGCTTCGAAGCCGCCGAGTTGTGTGAGCAAATCTCGGCGGATCAGCACGGTGGAGACGCCATTGACAATGTTGCAGCGGATGAAATCATGGAAGTGCATGCCGCTCTTGTAGCGATCTTCCACAAACCGGGTGCCGTCGCTGTATTCAATCAGCACGTTGCAATCAATCAGCCCCACGGGCCGTCCCTGACGAAGCAGGTCGTCATACAGCGCCAGTTGCTTTTCGAGCTTTTGCGGATGCCATTGGTCATCGGCATCGAGAAACGCCACCAGGCTTTCTTCCGTGTGCCGCAAGCCATGGTTGCGGGCGCTGGCCGGGCCTTCATTGGCCTGATGCAACAACGTCAGGCGAAACGGCGCGGCGAAATCCTTGACCCGTTGCGGTCCGTCATCACTCGACCCATCGTCGATGACAATGACGTGATCGGGCAGTCGGGTCTGGTCGGTCAACGAGCCCAGCGTCTGTTCGATACTGTCGGCACCGTTGTACATCGGGATCACGACGCACACTGAATGCACCGAAGAGGGGCTTGGCTCTAGCACGAGGTTTTCTCCTTGGGATACATCTTCGCCGGCCCACGGTAGTAGGCCCGGCCTGTTGTCGGTGACAGGTGCGGACGAGTCGCGTGATGGTGCCGAAACGAAAGGGCCAGGGTGCAGAACACCAGGAACTCGGCGCTGCGGTAGTTGGGAATCACGTACGCCACGTAGTTGGAGACGATGAACAGTCCGATGATCACCAGGGCACAGGCGCGCACCTGAGCCGACTGCGCGGAGGTGATCGCCCGGTACTGTTTGATCAAGGCTTCGACAAACAGCAGCATCAGCGCCGCGAGTTGAATCACGCCGCCGTTGAGCAGGGTTTCCAGGTAGCCGCTGTGGGCATTGCCGATGTAGCCCCAGCGCTTGATAAAGACCTCGGCATCGTTGCTGGTCCAGAACGCGCCATAGCCGTAGCCCTTCAGGAACCTGTCATCGATGAGCGGCGTGAGCAGTTCCCAGATCAGCGTGCGGTCGGTGAGTGACGAGTCCCGCCCGAGCAGGTTCAGCATCAACGTGTAATTGCCGTACAAAAACACGCAGATCAGGGCATAAACCAGTGTGGCGCCGAAGAACGCCATCATCGAACGGTTGACGCGCAACCGTACCAGCGTGAGGAAATACCCGTAGCTCGCCGCGCCAGCCACGATCAGGGCAATGGCGGTGGCGGACTGGGCCAGCCCGATGGCAATCAGCGAGAACAGTGCACACAGGATGGCCAGCAGGTTGCGTTGCCTGATCGCCGGCAGCAGCAACAGGATGCCGATGGCATTGAGCCGGGCGCCGGCGTTTTTCTCGGCAAAGATCCCTTTGAAGGCGCCGTCGCGAATACCGCCGGTAATGAACGCGATATCGGGGTTGATCACGGCAAAAATCAGCCCCATCAACGCCACGGCACCGATGACGCAGCCGAGCATGAGGGCGATTTTTTCGATGCGGTAGTTGTAGGCAATGAACCCTGCGAAGCACACCACACTGATCATCGCGATATAACGCTTGAAGCTCAGTATCGGATCGTCGGACCAACTGATCGATGCCGCCACGCAGACCAGGAACACCAGAAAAAAGAAGTTGCCGCGGTAAAAACTCTTGCTCAGGAACACCTTGTGGTGCACGAACAGGAACAACGGCACCAGCAAGGTGATCAGGCCGCACACCTGATTGAGCACGTTGCCTTCGAGGTCTTTTCCGATACCGTCCAGGGTCGCCACATTGCCCAGGCCGAGAAAGAACGACGTCACCTGGAAATAAAACAACAGGCCAAACAGCGTGAAGGCATCGCGCAGCGTGGAATACCTGATTTCCAGTTTGTTCATGACGACTGGCTCCCAAGCAGTGCAGCGAGGTAAGTCTGTACGGCGCGGCCGCTCATGAAACGGGCGGCGGCATCGATGCGGACCTGGCGATGCCGGTCCCTGGGCCGGGTCAATTCAATACCGATGGCCTGGGCCAGTGCTTGGGGGTCATCAACGTTCACCAGCGGAGCCACCACGCCATCTTCGAGAATGTCCTGCGGGCCGTAAGGGCAGCGAGTCGAGACCACCGGTGTGCCGGTCGACAGCGCTTCGACCAGGGCGTTGGGGCTGCCCTCGAAGCGTGACGACAGGACAAAACAATCGGCGGCGGCGACTTGTGCCATGGGTCGATCGGCATAGCCCGGCAGATCGAAGCGGTCCGCCACGCCGAGGCGGGTGGCCAGTTCAAGCAGCTCGGCCCTGAGCCCGCCCTCACCGAAAATGATCAGCCGGGCGTTGCGATACGGTAATCGGGCGAACGCCTCGACCAGGGTGTCAAAGCCCTTCTGCGGTGCCAGGCGACCCACGGCGACAATCACCGGGGTGGTTTTTTCCT
Organism: Pseudomonas sp. 05L36; assembly: GCF_056398125.1. Taxonomy (NCBI): domain Bacteria; kingdom Pseudomonadati; phylum Pseudomonadota; class Gammaproteobacteria; order Pseudomonadales; family Pseudomonadaceae; genus Pseudomonas; species Pseudomonas sp. 05L36. The sequence goes on from NZ_JBFTOU010000020.1 coordinate 61,736, forward strand.
GAAGCCAGCGATGCGTCGGACTGCCCGGTGGCTTGTCGCGAAAGTCATTATCCAGTACCGGATTGTCGGCAATGGTGACGTCCTGCGCGCGGGCGACAGTGGTCTCGACGAGGTCCTCGGCCACGCCGCGCGAGACGCAGATCACCGGGTTGGGAATCAGCCGGTACAGCAACGGCGCCAACCAGTAAGCCAGGCGTACACGCAATGAAGGATTGACGTGTTTATCCCGGGAAAACGCATTGCGCTCGCTGACATGCAATTGTGCCAGTGTCCCCGACAGCGTAGCGGCGGCAATGGCCACCACGTTGACGTGGGTAAGGGCGGCCAGTTGTGCGTCGAAGCGGTTCTGGCGCAGAAAACTGGCCAGCGCCGGCACCGCGCTGGCACTGCGGGCACTGTGCAATTCCACCTGTTTGACCCGAGGATCGACCAGCGCCACGTTGACACCGCCGCCGGTGAGCATCAGCAACGTCACGTCATTGCCGGCGTCAACCAGCGCACCGGCCAGGCGTGCCATCATTTTTTCGGCCCCGCCTGCGCTGAGGTCGTGCAGGATGATCAGCAACCGTTTCATCGATCCCACACCTCGTAGTAAGCCCGTGCGGCGTGCTCGCTGGTGTAGGGGCGCACGGTTTTGGCCATTGATCTTGCGCTGTGTGCCTTGAAACACAGGCTTTGCTGCAGCGCTTGCGCCAGGTCGGGCACATCGTTGACTCTCACCAGTTGGCCAAGGCGCCCGTTGTCGAGCAGCTCTCGAGGGCCGGTGGGACAGTCGCTGGCGAGCACGGGTGTACCGAGCGCCAGTGCCTCGATCAACACGGTGGGCTGGCCTTCAAAAAAAGAACTGAGGATCAACAGGCGTGCATGGCGGATCAGCGGGTAGGGGTTGTTCACGTGGCCGGTAAAGTGCACCCGGTTGGCAATGCCCAGTTTCCGCGCCTGAGCGATCAGTTCTTCGCGCAACGGGCCGTCACCGGCAATCACCAGATCGGGTACGTCCGGGTTGTGGATCACCAGGGCATAGGCCTGGAGCATCAAATGAAAGCCCTTGACCTCGACCAGCCGACCCACGCCGATCCAGTATTCGTGGGGCAAGCCGTTGGGCAGTGGCGCCCGGGAGGCGTTGTGCAGTTGTTCGGTGACCACCGCGTTGGGGCAATAGCGGATGCGTTCACGCCCCCAGGGCATCAGACGGGCAATGGTCTGTTGCAGGTCATGGGACACGGCCACCACCTTGCCGCTGCCGCAAAGGTACAGGGCATAGAGCAGGCGCAGGCTGTGGACACCGGTTTTCTGTTCCGTGCAATCCAGGGCCGTGTGCCGGGTGTAGATGACCTGGCAACGGCTGCCGAGGGTGGCCACCCAGGTACACAGGTTGGCTTGTTCCTTGGCGCTGATCAGGTGAGTCACGCTTTCACGGCGAATGATCCGGCGCAGCAGCACAATAGACTTGATCAGGCCCAGGAGACCGTTACCGCCGCCGTCGAGGATTCGCGCCCCTGCTACATCCGGTGTTTCGCCGTTCATGACGAAAAAGCTCACACGCTGCCCATCCTTGAGAAACTGCCCGGCCAGGCGTTGCTGGACACACTCGATGCCACCGCCGAGCTTGAAATCCTTGAGAGTGAACATAATGTGCACGGCCATTCTCCGGCGCTCAGGGCGTAGTGATGTTGATCGCGACTTTGTGGCACAGGATCATCGCCGCCAGTTGCAGAAAGTTGCCGGGGTAGTCGACCAGGTAACGCCTGATCGTGTGCGGCTCGCGGTACATGCGATAGAACGCCCGCAAGTGCAGGCGATTGATTGCTTCGGGGTAATAGACACCGTTGGTCATCGCTTCCTGACGAATGAAACCGCCGCAGGTAAACGCCACACCGGTGAAGCCGGCATTCAGTGCGCTTAGCACGAAGCGCTCTTGCAACCCGGCGCCCAGGCCCACGATCAGGATGTTGGCCCGACCCAGGCGAATGTCCGCCTGGATGGCCGCCGCCTGAGGCGCATCGAAGTAACCGTGGTGATAACCGGCAATCGGCAGCCGTGGGTAGCGTGTCTGCAGTTTGCGGATGAACAGTTCCAGCTCGGATTGCGTGGCGCCGACGATGTACACCCGCTTGCCCTGTTGTTCTGCGTCGCTGAACACCGGTCCGGCAATCGAGGTGAAGTCGAAACTGACCCGCGCGATGGATCGCCCGGTGACTTGCGACATGAAACTCGACATCAGCATGCCGTCGCAAAAGTAGGCGATGGCATCAGGCGGGTGCTGGAAAAAACTGCCGATCGACGCGAAGTTGATAAAGGAAAACGCTTTGTTGGCCTCGAGCAGGGCCGGCGAATACTGGCCGATCAAATCCAGCCGGATCATGGCCCGTCTCCCGGTGCCACCAGCGGTCGAGGCGGGCGGCCCACCGACACATAGGTGAAGCCGCGTTTGCTCAGGCGCTGCGGGTTGTACAGGTTGCGTCCGTCAACGGCGTCGACGTCCACGCACATCACGGTGTGACCGACCTCGGCCGTCGCGGCGCCTTGTACAAGCCCCGCATAACCAATGCCAAATACACTCATATTCATGGGAAAACCTCCGTTTTCGTGGGGCCGATCCAGGATCGGCCACGAAGTCAGTAGATGTTTTTCGAGAACAAGGTGAAGGGCGTCTTGAGCAGAATCTTGATGTCCAGCCACAGTGACCACTGGTTGATGTAGTTGAGGTCCTGGGCAACCCGCAGCTGCATCTTCTCCAGGGTTTCGGTTTCGCCCCGATGGCCGGTGATCTGCGCCAGCCCCGTGATGCCTGGCTTGAGGCGGTGACGGGCCATGTAGGCGCGGACTTTGCCGGTGTAATAGATGTTGTGCGTGACCGCATGCGGACGCGGGCCGACCAGGGCCATTTGCCCGAACAGCACGTTGAACAGTTGCGGCAGTTCATCGATGGAGCTGCGGCGCAGAAAGCGCCCCAACGGTGTGACGCGGTCATCGTCCCGGGTGGCCTGGCGGACCTCGCCCTCATCGTGAACGCGCATCGAACGGAACTTCCACACCTTGAACACCTGGCCGTCGCAGCCGTGGCGGTTCTGCTTGAACAACACCGGGCCCGGCGATGTCAGCTTGACCGCCAGCGCCACACTCAGCAGTAACGGGCTGAGCAGCATCAGGGCCACGGCGGACAGGCTGCGCTCGAACAGGTCTTTGCAAAACAGGCTGCCGGGGTGGGAGTTGATCAGGCTTTCGTTGAGGTAGATGGCGGGCATCCGCTCGATCTCCGAGATCGAGTGGTTGAGCAGCACCATGCTGCCGAAATCGGGAATCCAGACCACGTCGACGTTCATGTCCAGCAAGTCGATGTACAGCGCTTCGATGGTCGCGGCCTCCGCCATCGGCAACACGATGTAGACCCGGCGCACTTCCATGCGCGTGATGAGTTCCCGTATGTCTTCGACGTGACCCAGCAGCGGCAGAATGCTGGGGGCGGGGCCATGATGGTCTTTCGCGGCGATGAACCCCAACAGTAGCGCGCGATTGGGTCTGCTCAGTTTCTTGGCCAGCTCATGGGCGGTCGGACAGGTGCCAATGATCACCGAGCGACGTTCGTTGAAGATCATCCGCGAATACAGCCGGGCAAAGTAGTGCAAGGGCAGGAAACTGGCTGCCTGGACGAGGAACCCGGCGAAGGCCCAGACGATGATCACCTGTCGCGAAAACAGGGCGCTGGTCTGGGTGAGGAAGGCAATGCTGATCAGCACCGCCAGCAGGATCAGCCAGCCGGCCAACAACCGACTGAGCCCGACCAACAGGCCATGACGCTTGTGGTAGACCTGCATGAGGCTGTAGATCGGCACCGAACCGAGGACGGTCAGAATGATCAGGACGCGGTACTCGGGGGTCAGGGTGCCGACGCGCATCTGTACCAGCAGTATCAGCAACAGGTTGACCAGAGTGATCGCACTCAACCATTGGCACCAGAAGGTCACGCCACGGCGATGTGCCATTTGAGCGGTATATAGCGAAGTCATCGGCTCAATCTCCAGGCATGGGTAGTCATTCGAAGCCGTTTGTGAACGTCACGGCTTTGATACGCGCGCTGGTAGTGAGGTAATGCTGGTGGTGAGGTAATGCAGCTAAGGCCGCTGCCCGTTGTTACCGGGGGGCGAAGTCATAGTCGTAGAGGGATTTCAAGTGGTTGTGGCCGTACTTGCGCGCCTTGCGCAGGTCGACCTGGTTGAGCACCACCCCAAACACCGGCGCATGGCTCTGCTGCAGCATCGCCAGGCTTTTTTGCACCTGCTCGACCGGTGTGCTGTCGGCTTTCACCACATAGATCACCGCATTGCAATGCTGGGCCAGCAACAGCGCATCACTGACCATCTCGGCGGGTGGTGAATCGATGATGATGTGCCGGTAGCGCAATTTGAGCACTTCGAGCATGCGCGCCACCCGCGGCGAACTGAGCAGGTCCTGCGCCGGTGGTTGGCGCAGCGAGTCGAGCGGATCGTTTGGCGAAGGCAGGCGAGGGGTGTTGAACATGTCCATCGAGGGCCGCGAGACACTCCCGGCCGGCAGCATGTCGAGATTGCCCACGGTGCAGATGCAGTCTTCAAGGAGTGCGGTGCTGGCGATCACATCGGCGAACCCCGGGCTGTCCGGCGGAAAGTCGAAGTTCAACGACAACGTCGGCTGGCGCAAATCGGCATCGATCAACAGCACCCGTTCCAGTGGTGCCAGCGAGGAGGCGAGGTTATTGGCGATGGTGCTTTTCCCCTCGCCCGGTGCGGTCGAGGTAATCAGCACCACCTGCGAAGGTTCTTCTGTTCTCTGCAGCATCAGCCAGGTCCGCAGATTGCGGATTGTCTCGGAGAATCGCGGGTTGTCGTTGTCTTCGAACAGACGCGCCAGTTGCCGGCGACTTTTCTTCATGACCAGCGGAACCACGCTGAGCAATGGCACGTTGAGAATGCTTTCGATGCTGTCCTCAGTCCTGAAGGTATTGCTCAAAGTTTCGAACAGGAAGGCCAGCGCGACGCCGATGATCGATGCGACCACCGCGACAATCGCCACAATCAAGGTTTTGTGCGGCTTGCTGGGTTCCAGCGGTGTGATCGCCGGATCGACGACGCGGGCCTTGGCAGAGTCCATGTCGGAGGTGGCGGCGGTTTCCTTCAGGCGGGTGAGGAACGTTTCGTACAGCGCACGGGAGCTGTCGACTTCCCGTTGGTACTCGCGCAGCTGGAACTCTTTACGTGAAATGTTCTGGATCTGCGCCTTGTTGGTGTTGAAGGATTTCTGCAGGGCACCTTCGCTGGCCACCGCCAATTGATATTGGCGCTCGATGCCAGCCACCACTTGCTGTACTTGCAGGCGCAAGCTGGTTTGCGCTGTATGCAATTCCGATTGAGCGGAGATCAGCGCCGGGTGTTTCGAACCATAGCGTCCGGACAGCTGCTCGACCTTGGCTTGCGCCTTGGCCACCTCCGCCTGAAATTGCTGGATCAACGGGTTGCTCAACACCGCCGGTACACTGGACAGCCGGCTCATGTCGCCGTTGGTCAATGACTGGGCCTGACGGTACTGGCTTTCGGCTTCCGCCCGATTGCGCCGGGCGTCGATCATGCGATTGCCGGTCATTTGCAGTTCGTTGGCACTGATCGTTGCCACGCCGTCGACATCCACCAACCCTTGCTCTTCCCGATAGCCTTGCAGCTTGTCCTCGGCGGCGCGCAGGTTGTTGCGCAACTCCACCAGGCGGGTGTTCATCCAGCTGGTGGTGTTTTGCGAGGACTTCAGGCTGGTGTCGAGCTGGCTGTCGATGTAGCTCTGGGCCAGCGCGTTGGCTGCTGCCGCCGCGAGATCAGGGTCGGGTAACTCGACGGCAATTTCGATCAGTTGGCTCTTGCCGACAAACTTGACGGTGGTCTGCAGCATGAGGTTTTGCGTGACTTCATTGAACACGTCCGCTTCAGTGGGCGCGGGTTTCTCCGGGGGCAAAAAAGCCAGCCAGGGCAACCATTGGCCGGCATTGAGATCGTTTAACCATTGACGAGGTTTGAACCAGGTTTGCGTATGCTGGCGCGGATCGGTGATCGGGTTGGTGGTGAGCCCGAGTTTCCTCACCACCCGTTCTGCCAGGTCCCGAGATTGCAGGAGCGCCTGCTGGGTCTGCAGATAGTCTGCGGTGGACGACGCGCCAGAGTCGGAGACTTGCTGGAAGGTCAGCACTGGCGGCGTTTTTTCCTTGATCAACATCGTGGTGCTGCCCAGGTACTGTGGCGTGATGAAGGACAATGCCGCCACCGCAAGGGCGCAACAAAGCACCACAAACCAGGCGATGTTCCATTTGGCGAGCCAGAGGACCCTCCACAGTTCGAGCAGATCAAGGGTGTCCGACTCTTCGCTGTGCTGCGGGCGCAGATGCGCCTGGAGCGGACGTTCGACGTAGGTGCTAGGGCTATTGTCCATGATTAGAAAAAGCCTTGTGCAATGGAAATGGTGTCACCGGGGGAAATTACGGTGGTCTTGGAAATGTTGTCTTCAAGCGCCGGGCCGCCGTCGCCACGCAGGATGGTCACGCGTTTCATCGAAGCGCGTTCGGTCAGGCCGCCACCCAAGGCAATGGCTTTTTCCAGGGTCAGGCCCGGCACGAAGGCGTAGCTGCCAGGTTTTTTCACCTCGCCGTTGATGTAGAAGGGCCGGTATTCGATTTGGCTGATGCTGACTTTCGGGTCGATCAGGTAGCCTTGCTTGAGCCCGTCGACGATCTTTCTCTCGACCTGGTTCGGGGTCAGCCCCTTGGCGACGATTTCGCCCAGGAACGGGTAGGAAAACGTCCCGGCATCGTTGAGTCGGACTTTCTTGATGCTCAATCCCGGCTCCCCGAACACGGTGATGCGCAACACATCACCCGCGGCCAGTTTGTATTCGGTGGAGGGATCTGCTGCCTGGGTGACGGGAGCGAGCAACAGCCATATCAACAAACCAAACAGGCGCCGGTTCATGTGCATGTCCTCTTACAGGCTGACGTTGAAACCGAGCTGAAACACATTGCGCAAGAAGCTTTCGTTGTCGGCATCGGAGTTGTTATCGCGCAATCGATAACTCAGATCGATGTCCAGCCAGCGACGCATCTGGTAGATCACCGCAAGGTTGTAGTCTTGAAGCTTGTCGGTACGGTTTTCACCTTCGTAGACGTAGTGCCCATAACCGGCCTGCGCGACGGTGGTGATTCGTTCGGTCCAGCCATGGCGCCAGCCGATCTGGGTGAAGGTCGCCTTGACGGCGTCTGAACCATCGTCACCTTCAGCCAGTGCCTGGCGGGCCAGGAAGGTGAAGGTCGAATAGGTGCGGGGTTTCCATTGAAGGTCAATTTGCCAGGTCGGATTACTCAGATCGCTGGAAGTGCTTTCATCGAAGTTCTTGCGCTCATACCCGACCCGAACCTTGCCGGAGGTGCGCGCGGTAAAGTCCCATTGGGCACCGGTCAGTACGGCATCGGATTTACTACTGCGCGGACTGTTGGACTGCAGGTAATCGAAGCGAGTGTGATCGTATTCAATCAAGCCGCGGGTATTGCTGCCGATCCGGTGGTACCAGGTCGTGGTGAGACCGGTGGTGTTGCGTTCTTTGTCGTCGTTTATGCCGTCGCTATTGTCGTAGCGCCGTTGCGCGTAATTGGCGCCGACGTCTATCTGGTTGTCGGCGGTTTTGGCACCGTAGGTGTAGACGCCCCCCACGCGCTTGTCGTTGAGTTTGTCGTTGATACCTTCGACCGCGGTTGAAGTCGTTCGCTCGAACTTATGGTATTCGGCGTCGAGTTTCAGGCGGTGGCGGTCGGTGAACTCCATGATGCTGTCGGCCCGCAGGCGCTGCCCGGTGCTCGATGCATCGGACTGCGAATGATAGATGTTGCGGGTCGGTTGCCAGGTAAGCCGGGTGGCGCTGTTGCGGTCTTCCGCCTTGAGCTCGAAGGAAGGTGCAATCCTGGTCACCATCGAGGACTGGACGTTATGCTCGACCTCTCGAATGTTGTCGTCGTAACTTTCCGACAAACCGAAAGTGGGAATGAACTGGAATCCGTAAATATCAATGGATTGCGGGTCAATACTCCAGGCAATGCCGGGATACAGGGAGACCACGAGCAATGCAAAAGGGCGGTGCGGCTTGAGGGGCATATCGTTATTCCCGAGAAGTGAATAAGCCCGGCTGTTTTTGCTTGTGTCGTTACGAACGTTGTCGCTCCAGATCACTGAGCGGGACGCAGACTTGCTGCTGCCGGTTCAAGAACTGTAGCAGGAGCATGACCCGTTCAGCCCCCAGCATTGACATAAACACACCTTCGAGCGGCGCCAGCGGGCCGTGGACGATTTGCAGCATTTCCCCGGGCTCGATTGCCTTGCAGTCATGCAATTTATCCAGCGATTGAATACTGCGCAAACGCAAGTGCTCGATGACCTCGTCGGCCACTTCTGCGGGGACATGGTTGAATTCAACGATACGGCTCACGCCGCGGGTAGAGCGTATGGGCGCCCAGTGGTCACTGCGACTCAGCTGGACGAAGAGATACCCTGGAAACAGGGACTCCAGCACCCGGTGCCGCTTGCCGCGAACCAGGCGTTCACTCACGTGTAGAGGGCGATACGTGATGTAGTCTTGTTGCTGCAGGTTGAGCTGGGCCCTTTCGTCCTGTCGGGGTTTGCATTGCAGTAGATACCAATGAGCGTCATTGGGGTTATTGGTCAACATTCTGGAGAGCTCCGTACATAGCTTGTTTTTAAGCACGGCGGGCCTGATCAGTCGGGGGGAGACACCGTCGTGCTCGCTAGTAGGTAGTAAAGTAGGCCAACGAGGCCTTAAAAAATGATCCCAGAGCGTCATGTTCATTGTTGGCAGTTGCAGGTGTTTCAGAAGTGAGCTTATATGTGTTTCAAAAGTGAGCTTATATGTTTCAAGTTTGAAGCAGTTCGGCGCGATATATGTATATTTGTATATAGAATGAAAGCGCTTAAACTTTTTTTGGGCTAAAGCTACCGCACGGTTCGCACTTGGCGCCCTAGTAAGTAATAGTGTATCACGTGTTGCCCTGGATATGCGGATATCAGATGCTGCTGCACCTTGGAATATTCACCTGTCCGAGATGCAGTTATCGACCACTCTAAGCGGTCTGTCAAACATAAGAAGTCAAAAAGCATACCTTTTATCGATTTGTGTACGGACTGCTTGTAATTGATTGTTTTTGTTTGAAAATCGTTTTTTTTGTCGGAAAAATTAAACTTTCAGTGATATCGATAGTCTGTCGGGGCTAGTGCACTTGTACTATTGAGTTGAAGTGGTGCCAGTGTATTTGTTAATCATTCTATTTTGCACGTGCTGTATGGTATGTTGCGTACATTTGGCGCGCTTTTGGTGCACAACTTATGGTTGGAGTGCGTAAAAGCCCCGTGATGCTTCATTTATTCAAGGGTGGTTTCTGTTTGATGGCAATTTGAAATGTGCCAAAATTTGAGTGTGTCGCTATTTCTTTATACGTTGTAGTTACAAGAGTCTTGATGCTTTGGCAGTCGGACTTAATGTGCGAAGTAATCGTGGGGCAGGCAGGGCGAGGGAAGAGTGTCGCACAGAGTGCGATGAGCGACCGGGGAAGGTCGCTCAGTTGCAGCGGTATTAAAAAAGGATATAGGCGGATGCGGTCGTCTGATTCAGGTTGATCTCTCCGACCTCCAGAACTTCGTATTCAGCACGCAGGCCGATGTTGCGAAAGACATCGACCTCCAGGCCGACACCGTAGGTCAGATCAACCCCGGTATCGTCGTCGGTGGCATTGCCGTCGGCGTCCCAGGCGTGAGCACCGACACTGCCGAATACCCGCATCCGATCGCCCAGCGGAAAGCCGAGATGGGCGGCAGCCTGAGCCGATTTGCCTTCGAAATCGACATTCTTGTCCTTGAATTGACCGAGATCGACGTAGGCCCCCTCGAAGGCCAGGTAACTATTGACGCGATACCCGGCATAAACCTTGTAGCTGGTGTCGTCGTCGTCCAGTCTGGATTCGTCGGTCTGAATGCTGCTTACGCCAGCTCCAAGATATAAACCTTTGTCATCAGCGAGCGCCTGAAAAGACAGCAACGATAGCAGTGAAGCGAAGCCAAGGTTTCGAAGTCGCATGTGTGGTGGAGTCCTTGTACAGGTTTGTCAGGTGTTAGGGTTCGGCGAGCATTTGAGGGGCCGTGAGGGGTTAATAGAAGTCATTGATTGATATTTTTGCGTCGTAAGGCGGGATGTTTGCCGGGCATTGAAAGTAGCGTCTTGCCAACGCTTGAACAGGCAGCGCTTTGCAGAACAACCAGCCTTGCGCCAATAGAACCCCCTCCGAAACCAGATGCGGCAGTTGCTCCTGAGTCTCGACACCTTCGGCCACGACCTTGAGTCTCAGCGACTTGGCCAACCGGGCAATGTGTCGCCACAAGGCATCCTCGGCAGCGATCTTGTCGTCTGCGATCAATGAGCGATCTATTTTCAGAATGTCGAAAGGCACCGAATCAAGAAGCGAGAGGTTGGAATAGCCGATACCGAAGTCGTCCACGGCAATGCGATGTCCACACGCACGAAGCCGTTGCAATTGCCGGGCGGCAGGCTTCTGATCGAGCAGGGTCCTTTCGGTGATTTCAAAGGCCATGGCGGACACAGGCATGTTGTAGGTTGCCAGCACGCTGGCCACATAGTCTGGGAAGCTCGGGTCCTGAATATCCCGGGCGCAAAGATTGACCGTAATGTAGAAGTCCTTGCACGCCCAAAGGCAGGTGCTGTAATCCTCCGCCACTTGTCGAATCACCGAGCGCGTCAGTTTGCGGATCAAGTCAGACTTCTCCGCCACTGCAATGAAAACATCCGCAGGCACGTGGGTGCCGTTGTCGCTCCAGTGAGAAAGTGCTTCGGCGCCCACCAGATAGCCCGTCGTCAAGTTAACGATAGGCTGGTAGTGAACACCCAGCGTGTTGGTTTTTATGGCATTGCGAAGTCGTACGGCGATAGAGGTGTAATACCGTTGGGCACACCTTGCGAGCAAGAGCAGCGCTGCGAACACGCACACAAGGCCAATGAATAATTTGAATTTGAGACTTGTCAGGTAACTCAACGGAAGAGAAATGACGGCGATCAGTTCATTTCGGTTGCCCGCAAAGGCGATCAGAACCTTGTCTGGCGAGGTAACCAGTTCGTCCAGGTGGAACGGCTTCTGCATCTTCAGCGGCTGAGGGCCCGTGGAAGCAATGGGCACAGCGCCGCCGGGGCCGATGAGGTCCAGTTGCAGGTCCTCTGGAAACTTCAAATTGTCGAGCAGGATCTTCTTGTTTGCCCAGACGTAGGTTGACTGTTCCGACACAATGATGAAGTCGGTGTCCGCAGAAGCTGCGTGGCCGGAACCTACCCAATAAGTTCGTCTTCCAATTGAGAACTTGCGCTTCTCATTGCCTGCCAGTACTGAAGGGAGTTCTTGTCCGTAGGAGGAGCAGATCTTGCCGTTGGGCAACTGGATTGCCGCTTGATCGACAAATCGCAGGTTCTTGACCAGGTCAGCCAGTTGTGAATATTGATCGACGGAGCATTCCTGACCCGAACGATCAAGATCGCCGAGGTTTTCCAGTGCTTTGTCGATCTGCGCATTGGGCTCCACTTGAGCAGCGCGCAGATCGGCGTAAACGTTATTCAACTTCCGTTCAATGAATTGCTCAGCCAGTCCCCCGGCACAAAACCATGCGGCCCAGCCCGCTGCAGCAATCAGACATACAGTGACTGCGTGCCTTCCAAGTAACGCTTTATATGCGGCAACCATCGAAAAACCTCGAGGTATCATTATTTCACTGTGCACCCTGTAGTAGCGGATTGAACGTCTTCAGTACCCGTCAATAACCCAGGCCAATAAGATGCCGCTGGCATAGGCGGTAATGCACAGAATGATTTTCTGCTTGAGCGGCAGTGTGTTTATTCGATGATGCATGCTTATTTCCTTGAATGGGCAAATAGGCAATGGTGGGTCCCTATGTTTAATCAAAGGAAATTATTAATCATCATTTGCAGGGCTTGGCTGAGTTGCGCCTGGCCGTTTCTGACGGAGTCTCTCCGTAAGCAATCTGATACGCCTTGGAAAACCGACCCAGATGGTGGAAATTCCAGTACATCGCGGTTTCTGTCACGGTGGGCCACGTTTTATTGATCAGATCGCGGCGGGCACTGGCGAGTCTCAGGTTTCTGATGTAAGCGATTGGCGACATCCCGAACGTTTCAATAAAGCCAAAATGCAGGGTGCGAGTGGTGGTATCAAGTTGCCTTACCAGCGATTTTATAGTGAGCGTTTTTTTTGTGTTTTCATGAATGTACTCTATAGCTTCTATCGCCACCTTTCTTCTTGTCGGGACTTTACGGCTGAAGCCACCAGCGGGTGTCAACGACTGCAATAGAGAAGCAAGCACCGCACTTTCAATCGCTGAACCCTGTGCTTCGCTGTGCTGTGAAGAATCAGAGTCGTTGATGTCGACACAGCAAGCGCTGATGGCTTGAACGGCAGATTGTATGAGTTGATAGTTTTCAGCCTGGAAGCTGTGTTGTGTTCTGTTGGCAAGTATATCCATGACCGCGTGATGTTGGCGGCACCGGTCATAGTTTTCCAGTGTTGTGGTTATGCTGAAAAGTGTTTCATTCGGTTCGCAGGTGTAATGCACCGATTCATCGCTGTGCAGTACGATGATTTCGTCAGGCCGTAGTTTGTGATTGTTTACGACGGGGCGTCCAATCGGAGGCTGCGAGATGGCGAATGTCACGAATCCGGCAGGAACAGAACTGACCAGCGTCACGGATGAGTCGAACTCAAGGCGACTGCACTGCAGTTCCGGGCTGTGAAAGAGTTTATGTTGCCGAATGCGTGCCTCTTGCTCGGTTGGAATAAGGCTCATTTCCCATTTGCCTATTGTTCTGTTCAGTTGGCTCGGCAAGGCAGAAGACAAATGAAAGATCTCGTCGGGCGGTGCGATACTCATGAAATTGAAGGCTCATCTGTTAAATGATTAGGGTCAGGCCTGACGGGCAGTCATGGAGAAGATACGCAATTCGGCGTCCTTGCTGTCGGTGAGTTCGACGCCATTGCCATTGGCTTTGAACGGGTTGTCAGAGTCCCCGGATCAGTTCCAGCTCCGCCGAAAATGCGTACTTGCTGTCCAACGGTGAATCATCCATGTGTTGAACGTTGCGCGGGTCAATTTTCGAACTGAAGATCTGCGATTGGGGTTTCATCGGGTCAATGGCTGCAGCTGTAAAGGTGTAAAAGTCGTCAATACGATAACCGTTTTTTACCTGATAGCTTGTTTTCACTGCACTTGGGACCTTCTTGTTGGTTTCGACACTCGTCAATTTGGCACTGTAGACGCTCTTGTCGTCGGCCATGGCCTTGAGAGAAAGCAATAAGCCAAACGACACGGTGACGAAGTTTTTCAGTAGCATCGAGGCGATTTCCTTATAAACAGTTTATTCAGGCAGAGCAGAATGTCAGCTGCATCTCTGCCACGACCTGGCCTGAAAATAATCTCACCTCGATGGTGTCTGCCAAAGTCAATAACTCATATTTATGAGGTCGTCAGAATGGTCAAAACACCGTTTGCACCGGGTTACACCCTACACGTCAGAGTAATATGAGCGAGCTGGCGTAACTCGTGCCTGTATCACCTTGTGGTGGGGTGGAGAGAGGAAAATCACTGTCCTGATCGTCCGAGTGATACTCATTCTCACTATGGATTTTCAGATGCGATAGTTTCTGGCGGTCATCCGGGCTTGTTTCAATTTCATAATATTCAATGGTCGTGCTTTCTACGGAGTGCTCGTCGTGAGCCAACGAATAAAGTGGCATGGCAGACAAAAATACAACCGCCAGAAATCCGAAAGTCGTCGAATTATGGGTTCGCAGGAAATGCAGGGCTTTCACTTGATTCTCCTGTATAGGGCATTGTCCCGGACGAGAATCAGGCAGGCTCGACTCCAAGGATTATCGGCGAGGAATTTTTGGCAGGAGAGACGTTTGATTCAAATCAATAAGTGTTATTTTTGTTTGAGAAGTTCTTTGATGTGAAGCTGTGCCAAGCGGGTGTTGAGTCGATTCGGGAGGCCGATTAATGGTTCATGCAACGCAAGCGACCAAGTTCATGTACGTAAAAACACACGGCGTTTTTATCCGGCGTCGGAATCAATTCGTAGTTTAGAATGGCGCCTTCTTGCAAGACGTATTGACGTCTGAAAAACAGGTCAGGGGTCTTTTCAATGGCAAAAAGTTCATTGTCCTGGCTGAGTTTTATGTTGCTGACTTTGATTTCGACGTGAGTTTTGCTTTCGTCGATTATATTCGCTGAAATGGTCGCATTGCGGATTTTTCCATTCAGGCTTTCCAGCGTGGTCCCCGTGAGTCGGCCATGCCCGATAGTGAGGTACTCTTCGGTGTTCAGTTGATCAAGATCTTCCAGCCATTGTCGGGCTTTTGTTTGATAACTGGTGTTTTCCATGTAGTGCGAAGGAGAGTACACAAGCGAAAAAATGCAGAGTGCATTGATCAAGGCTATGACCGGCCAGTGAACGGCTTGCGGAATTTCAAACTTCATAGGGTGACTTCCAAACATTGACGGATCATCAAGGCGAGGTCTCTTTCGCTGCTGTTCAATTGTAGATTTGCAGTGCTTAGATCCGGGCGAATGCACGAAACGGAATAATTGGCTTTATACAGGTTGATCCAGACTTGACCCTTCAGGTTTGGCGGTAATTGTTCAGTTTGTTTGGCCGACAAGTTCATCAGGGCTTGAGCCTCGGCAAGATCGCTGCCCACGGCGTGTATGACCAGTCCATTCTTGTCGACGCTGGAAATTTCAATTTTTGGCGCGTCGAAGTCGAATTTAAAAATAGTAAAGGCAACGACTGCCAGCGTAACCATATAAGCGATCAGCTGGGCCTTTGTAATGCGAGTGGATTTATTGGTTTTACCTGAGGGTGCAAGCAGCCCATCACTACCAGGTGGCGGTAGTTGTCCAGGGATGGGGGCGGGTGGCTGCGCTGTTTGCTCTGAGGGTGCTGGTGCATCTGCTGCTGCATCGACTACACAGTGCCGGTTGAAGCAGTATCCGCGTCGAGGAACAGTCATCAGGATCTCGTGATCCCGACTGTCATTGAGAATATTGCGTAGTGAGAAAACCGTTTGGTTCAAACTGCCGGAGGCAACCACGCGGTCATTCCAGGTGTAGTCGATGATTTCATCGCGGCTTTTAGTGACACCTGGCTCCATGAGCAGCAGGTCCAACAGGCGCGACTCAGCTCTACCTAGCGTGGAGTTTTGTACATCTCCATAGGGTGTTGTAATGGAAAGCATGGCGCTGTCCGGGTCGAATACCGCCACGGCGCCATTTTTCAACTTGAAGGTGTAGCTCATAGAAATCTTCCGTTCAGGCGGTACTGGCCTGAGTATAGGGGCCGGATTTGGCTCGGTGCATTCTGGTCCGGGAGGTGAACGAAGATGAGGGCCAGGCGGAAGGTGCACTGTGTGTCACATTTACAATGCCGGACTGGCTCGTTTCAAAGGTGTGCAGTGCGGCAAGCAGCCCGGCCTGTCAGAGGTATCAGTTCAGTTAAACAAAGAAAAAGCATTGCTGGATGACCCATGGTTTTCGATTTGGACACCGTGAATAATGCTTGGAATGGATTATCTGCGCTATCCGAAAACTGCAAGCTCGGGCGGGTGGGTTTGCGTGGAGCCACGCCTGAATGAACTAACCTCGCTGTTGCGACAGGCTTCTATTTCAGCTTGAACTATCAGGATACAAATCAATGATTGTGTTTTTGTGCGCCAGGTTTGTGAAAGATTATTTTTGATTCTTATTAGCTTTGAACCAGGGTTTTTACCGATTTAAATGGATCTCGAGGAGCGTTGATGCACATCGCGTACAGGGTTGGTTTGTCGCGGCGTAAACGATCCTCACCTCTCGTTCTACGGCTTTGCCCCGAGTCCTTTCATGAAGGGCCCGGGGCTTTTTTTTGGTTCTTCACGGATTACCGGGAAAGACGCTCTTGGTCTTCATGAAAAAGAACTCGCTATCCCGGTAACCGTACGCCATCCGCTTGATGACCTTTATTCGATTGTTTATTCCTTCCAACTGACCGGTGTGCATCGGCCAGCGAACCCGGCTCACGATGCCCCGCCAGTAACCCTTTAGTCGTTTGGCGAACTGGATCAGAGCTGGTGTTCAGCAACATCGTAACGAGCGCTAAGGTATGGGCCAGTATTTTCATCATTGAGTCTCACGTCAGGCGTCGGCACGGCTAACGGTTTGTCAGAGGGGAAACACGGCGGGGCATCACATTGAAACCCCATGCCGGTCTGCTTGCGATGGGGTTTACCTGAGCGTCAACGCTTGAGGAGGAGGGCCTGCATATCGTCGGTCATGCCTTTGAGTGCAACCTTGAAGTCATTGGCAACAATCGGCTGTTCGGCATTCTTGATGGTCTCGCCGAATACCTTGCGCACGATCTTCGCGACCGGCATACCGGTTTTGGCATCGATCAGGTTGGCTTCGATGTACATTTCGGCAGTCTGATCCCGATGCCCGGTGGCTGCTTGTGTCGCCCCGACAATGGCCCCGATTGGAACAGCCTCATACCAGTGCATGCCTTCGTTGTTGGCGCTGACGTGAGTGATCGCCGCTTGCAGGATCAGCGATCGCGAATCGGTCGGTACCAACTGCGCATAGGGGACGATCGTGTAGCGCTGGGCAAAGGCGGTCTTGACGCTGTTGCTGGCCATCAATTGCAGGTCTTGCAGCGTCTTCAGGCTGACGCGCGCGGTCGGCTGCGGCGCGGGATACAGCTCAATCTGCCTGAACACCACAGTGGAGTACACGCGAGGATCGAACCCTGGCGATACCCAGCGCAATACTTTCTGCTCACTCGGCGTAGTTTGCTCCTCCAGGCCCTGGTAATTGCCCAGGAAGCCTGAGTATTGCTCTTGCTGCGCCACTTTCGAGACACAGCCGACCTGAAATACACAACTCAAAGCTATACCCGCAATCCATTTATTCGACATGCCCATGTATTTGGTTCTCAAGTGATGAAAGTTGTCATTCGGGTTCCGACCTGGCCCCGGGCATTGGTCCGGGTGCCTTGTATTCAGGCATTGGTACTTGCCAGTCGGTTACGCAAAGCAGGTGCTTGCACGCCGTCCAATGCGGGCCGAATGCTGCCTGTAGCAGCGGGATAATCCGAATCAATAACTCTCAAAAACCGTTAAACACGCGGCCAGGAAAAATTGCACATCGATCACAGTTGCCTATGCTAACCCTTTGCAACGCCGGTTTTGGCGTCTACAGGTGAGTGAGATGGATTTGAAAGAAGGATGGATGTGTACCGCGTCGACACTCGTCGTTGCGTTGGGCTTCATCCCGCTGGCTCAGGCCGAAGATTCGGCAGAGCTGGCGAAGAAAGCCCTCAACCCGGTCGCGGCGATGTACAGCCTGCCGGTGCAGTACAACTGGGACCAGAAGATAGGGCCGACCGGGGAGGGCATGCACAGCGTCACCAATATCCAGCCTGTGCTGCCGTTTGCCTTGAACGAAGACTGGAACCTCATCTCTCGCACCATTCTGCCGGTCATCGACCAGCACGGCCTGGCCCCCAATGGCGCGGCGGACAAATCCGGCACCGGCGATATCACCCAGAGTTTTTTCTTCTCGCCGACCAAGCCCACGGACAGTGGCTGGATACTCGGCGGCGGCCCGGCGTTGTTGATACCGACCGGCAGTGACGAATTGCTCAGCAGCGAGCAATGGGGCCTCGGCCCGACGGCGGTGGCGTTGAAACAGTCCAATGGCTGGACCCGAGGCATTCTGGCCAACCATATCTGGGGCCTGGACGGCAGCCCGCCAGACGACAAGGAAAAGGTCAACCAGACCTTCCTGCAACCCTTCCTCTCGTACACCACTCATACGTACACGACCTACGGGGTGAACACCGAGTCGACCTACAATTGGCAATCGCGCGAATGGTCGGTACCGGTCAACCTGACGGTCACCCAACTGTTGAGAATCGGCGGCCAACCGCTGACGGTGCAGGCCGGCCCGCGCTACTGGCTCGACAGCCCGGAAGACGGCCCGCAAGGCTGGGGCTTTCGCGCTGCCGTGACGTTCCTGTTTCCACGCTGATACGCCGTTTCGGACAGCTTGGAGGAGACACCGCATGGACCAATTCACCGGTGGTTGTTTGTGCGGCAAGGTGCGCCTTGTCGCGACGGGGCGCCCGTTCCGGGTTGGCGTTTGTCACTGTCTCGACTGCCGCAAGCATCACGGGGCGCTGTTTCATGCGTCCGCGATATTTCATCAGGATGCGGTGACGATCGAAGGTGAAACCCGTGACTACGCCGGGCGGCATTTCTGTCCGCACTGCGGTTCGTCCGTATTCTCGCGCAGCGCAGACGAAATCGAAGTGAACCTCGGATCCCTCGATGCCCCAGACCAACTGACCCCAACCTACGAGAGCTGGATCGTGCGTCGCGAGGCCTGGTTGCCGCCGTTTGCGCTCACACGACACTACGAACGCGATCGAGATGCCACGGGGCGTTTTGAGGACTAGCGGCTATAATCTTTGGCGCCCCCATGGGCCATTTGATCGACGCTGTAACTGAGCATGGGGGCATATCCTGATTGGCGAACTAACGCTCAAAAAAGTACGAACTCGATCGTCTGGCGATACCGTTTAGTTTTTCTTCTTGATTAGTTTATTCATGTAGTACTTTAGGCTAAAGCGATCTTTTGGCCTTGGTTTGTAGTGGGTTTTGTTTCTTTGTGCAGGATCGATCACCATGGTTCCTGCAGTGTAGTAATAAAGTGCTATAGACCTGCGGGTGATGTGCTCTGGAGTCGTCAAGGGCTCTGGGTGCCCATGATTACTGTCTTTGTCCGTATTGAAAATGACACAACGATTGTAAATCGGCAGGATTTTTTTAAGGCAGGTCTTCATGTCGACATCCCAAAGTTCCAGGTTGCCGCCGTATTCCTCTCGCCAGTCTTCAGTCAGATAAATTATGATATTCAGTCGGCGCTCGACATTAAGCTTTTTGTTGAGCCTGAAGTCCGAGTGCACCCCCAGGAAACCACCGCTTTTGGTTTCATGCAGGCCGCCACCGACAAAGTAGGGATCGGGTATCAAACCTTCGATGCCTGTGAGCTTTTCAAGAAATTGCAACATGGGGGCCGAGTTAAAGATGTTGAAAACAGCTTTCAAATGGGGCGCGCATTCGTTGGGACTGATTTGACGTTTTCGTTGACCTTTATAGCCTCGCTCGTAGAGCATTTCGTTGTTGGTTGGCTCGGTTGGGAAGTGCGAACAGATACTTGCAATCAGGTCTTCGTGCAAGAAGTTGTCGATGACGATGTGCGGAAATGGCGTAGCCTGAGTATAGCGACTGGTCAATGACTCACCAAAGGCGCTGGCGGCGTTTTGGTCGAAATCAAGCTCCGGGGACAGGGTGATAGGTAGTGCTTGAGTGATGGGGGCCATTACCGCTCCAATAACTTGATATAAAGACTGATAGGTGACGTCAAACAGCGTTGAGCTCACGGCTCGTTGCGTCTATTCGTAGTTTAATTTTTTTTGTCGTCCTTGTTCAGACGCTTAAGGATGTTGTTGTACATTTTGGTTCGTCTATGAGTCTTGTCATAGCCACCAGCCGCTGCAACAGTGCCGGCCTGAATGTGATCCAGATAACTGAAGATTTTACGCGGCGATAACATTTCAACGACATAGCCAAGCTCGGTCATGCGGTCTTGGAGAGTATAGCCTGGTACACGGTCATCCATCGAAAAATGCAAGTCGTGCTGTTTGATAAGTTTGCAGTTCCACAATGTGCAGAAACTTTTCAAGTAGACTTCTTTGTACGGTTTTGGCTCTCTGGAGCGCAATCCCATCGAGATTTTCAGACGCCGGAAATGATGTTTGAATAGTCGCGAGCTAAAACGCCAAAAAGTTCTGGTGGCACCGCGGTTTAATTGCTCAACACAACCGACGGCCACGACGTTCGGGTTTTTTAAACATTTATTCAGCATCATCGGAAAAACATTTTTATCGAAAACAAACGTATCAGTGTGCATCAAGAATAAATAATCAGTTTCAATTCGCTCCAAAACCAGGTCAAGTGCCTTGCCATGCGCGATGTGGCCCGGTTCTGGTTCAGTAACAGAGCGCTCGATTAAATTGATCCAGTCAAGCGTTCGTAAATACTCAGTGCTTTCATCGGCGGAATAGTTGTCAACTACCCATATTGGGGCGCCGTTGCTTCCTACATGCTGGTGCAATAAGTCCAGGCATATCTTGGTGATTTCCGGTGTTTTGTAATTCACTATGACGATGCTGAAAGCTTTAGAGCTTTCGGGCGGAGAATCAGGGTTGTTCATTGTTCAGGTGCTCAATGGTATTGTATTTAATTGTAGAAGTAGTTGAATCTGCATGCAGATTCTGTCTGGTTTTCTACGCAAAATTTTCGTGGCTATAGAGCACATTTTGTTAGATCGCTTTGTTATGCATAACCACCATGGCTTACTCAGATCTGATGGAGCGCAGTAGAGCGGACTTCATCGTATAAGGATCTGCTCTATAGGTAAATATCCGTGACTTGATTCGTTGAGTCAGGAGGCTGCTCAGGCGAGCGTCTTGGGACGGTGTGAACTGAGCTCATTGATCACTCCAGTTCGTCATTCAGCACATGCCACCGCTACTTTTTCGTAGCGAGAAATGACTTGGAGCTACCCCATACCAGCGCTTGAGTGCCTGGGAAAAGCTCGACAGGTCACTCAAACCCAGTCGCTCGGCAATCTCGGTGAGGCTCAAGCGTTCGTCATTGAGTATCTCGATGGCGCTGCGGCTGCGGGCCTCGGCCAGCAAGGCTCGGAAGGTGGTGCCTTCATCGTGCAGGCGGATTGATCTCGTGGCGTCGCACTAGCGACGATAGTAGCGGTGATCGTCCTCGTAGCGGTGTCGCATGGCCCGATCCTGGTGGTATTCCCAATCACGATGGCGCTGGGCTTCTCGACGGGCTTGTTCTCTACGCCACTGTTCTCTACGCCAGTCGTCTCGGCGCCAATCGTCTCTACGATCATGCCAACGGCCGTCATGCCAGTATCGGTCGTCATGGGCAAGCAACGGCCCTGGCTGCTTGCCGGCCATACTGGCCAAGGTCGGCCAAGGGTTGCCGGCAGCCTGGACCGGAACCTGAACGGCTGCGACTTCAGTTGCGAAAGCAGAGGTTGAGGCCTTCATCTGTGTTGCTGATGCCGAGCCCACTGCCGCGAACGCGAACAGGCCGAAGAGCACCATCCGTGGGTCATGGAATTTCATGAGCGAAGAAAACCTCTGATTGACATTTGGGCGTATGGCCATCTGGCTGCGGGAAGTCTGCGAGCTCGCGCTTACCGAGCGGATGTGCCTACCCACATAGACCGATAAATAAGGAAAAGTTCTAGGTAACCGCTGCTTAAATAGCCAACGGCCTCAGTGTTCGGCCCCATTGAGGTTTGCTATCTCGATGTCCGCTCCACAGCCAAAAGCAGCCCCTCACTGAAGGCCATGTCAACCCAAACCCTTCGGGAGGGCGTCTAGGAAAGCGGGGACAATTCAGTAGATGCATAGCTAGCCAGTACATCTTCCACAGGGCGGAATGGTTGTTATCCCGCACCCTGCCGAATGGAAAAACAATGAGGCCGCATAAGCGGCCTCATTATTTCAGGCCCTAAACCTTGTCACCGCTATGTAGACCCACTAATTCATCTAAATAATTAATTGCATTTTCCATAACCATTAATTCTTTTTTCGCCTGAAGCTCCAACAATTCAACATTCGAAGTCAAACCCAAATCTTTTCGGATGCCCACGAGAACAGAAACCTGAAACTCAGCAATTTCCTTAACGTTCGGCAGTAAACTCTTCAGCAAACGAAGACGTTCTATTCTCACCCGAGTTTCAGCACCGTCCAGCTCCAATCTTGCCTCTTCCGCCTCGGCAAAATAACGCTCATAAGACCCCAAAACCGCGTCAATAATTTTCGAATCTGCAGGTGGCACTTCTTTCAATTTATTCAGCTCAAGTAACACTCGCTCAGACTCTGAAACTGAACGTTCGTACTTTTTCTCCCAGCCATTTCTGTCACTGATAGCCTTACCGAGTACCGCTCTACTGAAGGCAGACCTCATCAAAAGATCGTTATATTTTGATACGAGCTCACTGACCAACGATGCCGTCACAGGCTCCGCCACTAGCTGAATCTGCGCTGCAACGGAAAAGAAATCGCTTAAACTAGGGCTAACTATGAATGACTCATCCCTATCGGAAGGCTCGATTAATGAGCTCAACGCTTTCGGCATCTTTTTCGCGGCGTCCAGGTAGACATCTCTCCTTAGCGACGCGGTGCGCTCTTGAGACTTTATAGTCGAATCATGGTTAAGTTGCATTTCCAACCGCGATTTATTGCTCCTGTTGGATATAAGAACACCCCCGAGTGTCAGACCCGACGCTAACAAGCCAGACCAAACAACATCTGGGACTGATCTGATAAAATCAAAAAAATTCATTCCCTAATGCTCCTAGTGATGCCGTGTGAATGAATGGGCTTCAACGCCATGATCTGTCGAAATTCAATGTTCGAAAAGAGAGCCCTGTAGCGTCATGAGTGAGTTTTTTTAGAAACGATATTTTTTTGCGACCACCCCGACCACCGCTGCAGACCCGCCTTCTTTTCCTTGAAGTAGGAATACCGGTCGTAATGCTTCGATCCCACATCACCGAAGGCATGCCCTTGAATTCGGTCCTTCAATTCTTTGTCGAGACCTGCAACGCCCATCAGGGTTTTGCCCGTCCGGCGGATGTCACGTAATGTGAATGGGTCATTAAATTTCTTCGTGTGCCGACTGAAGCGCTTAGTCACTGTGAATCGTCCCTGGTTTACTAGACGATTTGACGGGCCGCAATGGGTCCAGGCCGTGTAAAAACGTAGCCACTGCTTTGAAGTCCGCGTCGCTACGTAAAATCTGCCAGTGATTGGTTAATCAGCGGACCTGCGATTTGCGTAGGAGCGCGATTTTCGTTCTGGTTCTGACCGTTAAACCTGCTCTAAAACGTTTTTACACAGCCTAGGTCGATTCCGAGCCTTCACTACAGGCTGTGATCGGCCAAAAACGGACGTTCGAATTGGTCCGCTTTCGACCGAGGCTGTGTAAAAACGTTTTTGATCGTAATAGGTGGCTGGATTCGACACAAAAATTGCGCTCCTACGCAAATTTCAGGTCTGCTGAGTTGCCGAGTGCCAGCAATCCTAGAGCTCCACTTTGTTGTTCGCGGACTGCGTCAAAAACTCGGTGATCAGTGACGTAACCTGCTGTTGGATTACCTCGCGCGGGCGAGCATTGTCGCCATCCCCGCAAATGATGCCATCGCCAGGAATGTCCTCTTCGAGCAATGCCACTGCACCTGGTTTGCAAATCGGCAAGAAGCTGAAATGGCTGGCGTCACTGATCTCGACATAGCGGCTGGACGCTTGGGGCAGGCGTGTGGCCAGGTTGGCGGACTCCAACTGAGCAGGCAGTTCCACCGACGGTGCGCCGGCAGCGATAACTAGCACCGGCACCGGCAGTGCCGCAAGGCTCTCATCGGTCATCCCGCGCGAGAGTCCCAGGTCCAAAGAAACCACAGCGGTGACGCGTTGATCGCGCAAATCGCCGGCCAGACCAGCCTTTAATGCCGGAGTACTCTCAGGGTTGATCTTTTGATAATTGGTGCAACTGGATAACTGCGGATGGAGTTTGCAGTCACGGGCAAACAGGGCCGGGTCGAAACGAGCACCGGCGATCTCCATTGCAGTCCAGCCGCCGAGTGAATGGCCCACTACAGCAATTTGACGCTTTGCGACCACGCCAAATTTTTCAGGTTGAGTGGTGACTGCCTCAATGGCCCGATGCAGGTCAATGGGTCGCTGCCATAACTGCGCCGCCGCTTGCGGGCTGCGATCATGGGTCGTGGTGCCGGGGTGGTTGACCGCTGCGACAATGTAACCCTTATGGGCCAATGCACTCGCCAACCAGTTCTGATTGTTCCAATTGCCTCTGAATCCATGGGAGAGCACCACCAATGGGTGCTCGCCAGCAGAGGGTGGCGCGTTGCGAACCGCAGAAGCACCGACAAACGCCACATCGTCGCCGATCAACTGTGGGGTGACGGTCGTTGTACTGGGATACCAGACGACCATCTCCAGCGGTCGCTCATTGTGTGGGTCCGGCAGGGTGGAGGATTGGAAGCCGACAGAGTTGACGTCAGCGAGAGCGCTGGTCGTCAGACAGGTTAAAAGCAGGGCGCCGAGAGCTGTTTTCAATGGGGTTGTCTTCCTTGATTTAGATAGGGGTTCAGAACCTGAAACCCACTGATAGCGTGCATCACATCGCGCAAAATATAGAAAACCAGCGCGGTGAGCAGGTGAACTGCACCGACATTAAAGCCGATACTCCGACTGACATGCATAGTTTTCGTTATCTGCATTGACCGGTCAGCAGCCGGGTTTTCGGGGCAAGTCCGAAGGGCCGCTATTGGCCGATTCTGTTGAAAAAGTCGGCCATGGTTTGCGCATCGGAAAAGTACGCGTCCGAGATTGAAATCTTTACTTTTGGCAGAGGCTTCCGGACTCGGATTTCACGTAGCCGCGTGCAAAAAAAGGCGTTTTCACCAGCCAATGAGCAGGCAGTTTGGGCGGACCGACTTTTTCAACAGAATCGGCCGACCCCGGCCATCCGCGACCAGCTGCAAACGACACGTCGCAGATGTTCAGCCAGACGAAATCAAACCAGTCCCTTTCTTACGAAATACTCGCTCTGCAATTCACAGCTTGTAGCCAATCTGCCGCAACAGGTTCTTGCGCCACTGGATGTCTTCATCGCCTTCAATGTCATTGGCACAGAAGCCATCCACTACGCCCAGGATTGCTCGCCCTTGTTCCGTCTCAGCGAGAATCACTTCGGTTGGATTGGCGGTTGCACAAAAAACACGGCATACCTCTGGAACCATTTTGATGGTGTTTAACACGTTCAGCGGATAGAAGCCGTCGCCCAGGAAAATGATGAAGCTATGGCCTGCGGCGATGGCTTTCGCATTCTTCTGTGCAAGTTCAATCATTGAGGTATCGGTGCCAGACCATCGCACCAGGCACTTGCCAGAGGCTTCACAAAAGGCCACGCCAAACTGGATACCTGGTACGGCATTAACCAGCGCTTCGTGGATGTCCTCGACGGACTTGATGAAGTGCGTCTGACCCAAAATGAAATTCGTCACATCCGGTTTATCGATTTTCCACGTGATGAGTTGCATCTCAAACGCCTCCTTTCACGATGTTGCTACCAGAGTCTGTCAATAAACCAAGCATAGCTACTCGTTGGTTATCGCTCCGTCCTCTGAAGGAACCCGAGGAGACCCTGACTGGGCCACGCTGGCTCTCAGCGCTCTGGCTACCTGGGTCTGGATCTCGTAGGCAGGCGTTTCGACGGCTGAGTAATCACGGGTATAGCGAGTGGCAAACTCGCTGACGCCCCATTGCTGGTACTGCTGCACGTGCTTCAGTTCGTGCGCCCACAGCGCGACATTGTTCAGTGCATCATCGGGACTGCGAAAAACGATGATGTCGACAAGGGTGACTGCATTTACATCGGGATTCTGCAGTATGGTGTTTGCGGCGGTCAGTTGCGCATCGTCGCCAACCTTGTAGCGAGCCGAATCGAGCACTCGAATGTCATAGTAGGGTTCGAGCTGGGCCCGGATATTCAGCGGGACTGTCTGGATATCACCCGTTGCCACGGTATTGCGCGATTGCACGATCCAGCTCTGTAAACCGGCGGCCGCCATCTGGTTCATGTTATCGAAGATCTCCCCAACGTCCCCTTTGGAGCCTGGAGCACAAAAACAAGCAACCACGCAGACCTGGTACTGTCCTTGCGGGCAGGCGAAAGCAGAGGACGAAGTAGCAATGCAGAAAAGCGGTATCGCCAAGCGGACAAGTTGACGCATAAAGGCAGGTGACAATTGGTTCTCCCAGAGGCAATGGCGGTCGGCAGGCGATCATTCGGGCAGGTTGTCCTGCCACGTGTTGGACCGCTTTGGGTACCGTTCGATTCCCTGGGGTCCACATATTATTCAGGCCATTGCCCATATCGTTCTGGAGCTTGCATGAAAGTTGGCGTGATTTCCGATACCCACGGCTTGCTCCGTCCCGAAGCGCTTGCCGCCCTGGCGGGGTGCGAGCAGATCATTCATGCCGGCGACATCGGTAGCCCGGAAATTCTTGACCGACTGGCGTCTATCGCTGCGCTGCACGTCGTGCGCGGGAACAATGATCAAAACCAGGCATGGGCAGGAAATCTCCCTGATTTTCTGCGATTGGACCTCAACGGTTGGCAGGCGCTGTTGGTGCATGACATTGCCGATGTTCCGGTCGATCTGGACCCAGGCATAAAGCTGGTGATCACCGGCCACTCCCACAAGCCACGCATGGAATGGCGTGGAGAGCGATTGTTTGTCAATCCAGGCAGCGCGGGGCGACGACGCTTCAAGCTGCCTGTCACGCTGGCGCTGCTCGAGGTAACGGCGACTTCGATTGAGCCTCGGTTGCTTGACCTGTTGGAGCAGCCCCCCGGATTGATTGAACCCTCGACGATTTGAAACGGCAGTATTAAAAAATACAAAAGAGAATATGTATTAAATGCTGGTGATACGTCCTCAGAGTTGTTTCAGGAAACCCAGTAGCAGCTCATTGACCTCTGTCGCGCGCTCTCGCTGTATCCAGTGGCCGGCACCTTCGAGGATATGACACCCGCGCAGTTCCGGCAGTGTCTGCGCGAAGGCTTCGATCTGCCGTGGGGAACCCGGAAACTTCAGCACGTCGTCGCGGCTCCCGGCAATGAACATCGACGGCTGCCGGATAATGCAATCGCGCCAGGGTGCCAGCAGTGCCCATGAGCGCGTCATGTTGCGGTACCAGTTCAAGCCGCCGCGAAATCCGCTGCGGGTGAATTCGCCGGTGTAGTAGGCGATATCCTCGAGGCTTAGCCAGGCTGGCAGGGTTTCGGGCTCGATCATCCCCCCCAGCAAGCCTTGTCCCGGCTGCAACCGGCCAAACACCGGCCAATCGGGCCCGTCACCCGAGCCACTGAAGTAGATGCGCCGGATCGACGACTCGACATCTCTTTCCAGCTCGGCCTCGGCCACACCCGGCGTCTGGAAGTACTGGATATAAAAGTCGCTGATACCCAGCGAGGCAAGCGCGCTCAGGAGCTCCACGCGACCCGGTGGCGAGAAGGGAACGCTCATGCCGACCACTGCGCGGAACAGATCGGGTCGCATCATTGCTGCGCTCCATGCCACCAGCGCACCCCAGTCATGACCGACGATCACGGCTTGTTGTTCGCCGAGTGCGTTGACCAACTCCACCATGTCGCCTACCAGGTGGAGTGTGGTGTAGGCGTCGGGTTCGGCCGGCGCATCGGTGCCGCCATAGCCACGCATGTCGGGCGCGACCGCTCTATAGCCGGCGGCCGCCAGCGCAGCAAGCTGATTGCGCCAGGAGTACCACAGCTCCGGGAAGCCGTGGCATAGCAAGACCAACGGGCCGCAACCTTGCGTTGCTACCCGCATGCGGATGCCATTGATGTCGAGCATTTCGAGGTGTGGCTCGTTCATGTGCGCTTCCTGCCATTCAAGCGATGGACTCCAGCAACCGCGGCAGATTCGCCTGAGCCTTCTGCCTGCTGACAGAGAGCCGATACAGTTGTGCCACTTTCCCGGTGTCGGTTTCTTGCAGGCCCCTGAGCACCGCAGTCAGAAAGAATAAGCGCGACTGCCTGATCCAGCGCGACAGGCCTTCATGCTCTCCCCAGCGTAGTTGGTTACCCAGGTAGACCGCCCACATTCTGATCCAGTCCGTGGGGACGTGAGGCGGGGGGACCATCGTGCAAAGCGCGTTCATTTGCGCTCGATCGGTCAGGTGGCTTTCCACATAAGCGATCAAGGCCGCGCTGAACACGGGTTGGCAACTGCTTACCATCAACAGGTTAATCTTGCCGCCGTCGAACACCTTCATTTCAGGCAGTGACGGGATGGCACTGGCGCTGCAATCAATGTGTAGAGTACCTGGGCTCGTGGCGATGCTGCCCCGGTCGAGCATGATGCGCGTTGGCTCGATAGCTCGCACCCTGCCCAGGCGCACAATGTTGCCGATGCGTCGAAGCTCGCGTAATTCCGCCTGTGTGACGGTGGCGCAGCGGTAAGCAGTGGGTTCGACGGACTTGTCCAGGCGCAGGAGTTGGCCCGCGGCCTCAAGTCTTGCGAACAGGTCCGGGATCGAGTCTGCGGCTGCGATGGCCTCGAATTGCGCCATGAGGCCGCCGATTGTTCGTTCGAAGCTGTCGGGGCCGGGTTGCAGGTTGGCCCGGTCGATCAACCACGGATCGTTCGGCATGATCCAGCAGATTTTTGCGGGTGCAACACCGTTTTGCAGACACCACAGGCAAGCGTCGATCCCGGTCTTGCCCGATCCGACCACTACGTAGCCAGAGTGAGGGTGCCGGATCTTCGGCAGGTCGTTCAGTGGCACGCATTGCACGCCGGGGTCCACCCGGTACCTGGGCGGGTGGGTTGAGGGAACTGCCGTCTGGGCATGGGTGGCGTCTACCACCTTTTTGTGCACCTGGACCTGGTGGTTTACGCCGCTGACCAGCGAGGTAAACCGGTGGTCGTCAATGCGGTCGCCGGTGTAGTTGCACATGGGGAAGTAACGGACTTGACCTGATGGCAGAAACTGCTGATTCATCACCTGGTCGAAGTAGCTCGCCACCTCGGCGCCGGAGGCTAGCTCATATAGGCCCTCGTTGAGTTCCGCCCGGTCTTTCGTTCCGCTGCCCAGTTCCCGTGAGTTGACGCCATAGAAGGCCGAGGGCTGGTGCAATCGGACGAACGGGTAGGCATCATTCCAGTGCCCGC
Source organism: Pseudomonas sp. 05L36 (assembly GCF_056398125.1). Taxonomy (NCBI): domain Bacteria; kingdom Pseudomonadati; phylum Pseudomonadota; class Gammaproteobacteria; order Pseudomonadales; family Pseudomonadaceae; genus Pseudomonas; species Pseudomonas sp. 05L36. The sequence continues at coordinate 90,790 of NZ_JBFTOU010000020.1, forward strand.
CAGGTCGGTCGTGTCGATCCACCATTATGATGCGTGCATTCGTTTCCTTGAGTAGCGTATCGACGAAAGCCATGGCCGTCGCGCCAGCACCGATGATCAGGTAGTCGGTTTCGATCAGATTTGCGTCCATATGCTTTCGCCTTTCTGAAGGTTCCACCCTCAACCCCAGAAGATTAGCTACCTGTACCGAGCCCGATAGAACGAATGCTCCTCACACACATAACCGATGGAATTAATGGTTGCAGCCTGAGTTACGACTCACCAGTCGATGCAATATCTGACTCTCTGGCGTATGCACGAGGTGGCTCCACACTCGCGCACTCAAACGCCAGTTCGGCACCTCCCAAGGCACTTGGCGCAGATAATCAGCATGAGAAAGTCCGGTGCCGAGAATCACGTAGCCGTTAATCAAGCAGCTGATCGATCAACACCGCATTGGTATAGATCAAGCTGTCATCGCTCGCACGGTGCCCGACCAGGTGAAACTGACCGCGGTCGTGTTGCAAATAGACACGCATTTGACAGTCGGACAAGGGGGCGTATCCCTCAGGCATGATCAAATCCATCGAGTCCATATCGACATCGACCATGGCTTCAGTCTCGTGGGTCTTCTGCAAGCGCTCTTCGGCATCTTCCAGACGGCGATGCAGAGGTCCGTCGACGTAGAAATGGACTTCCCCCATCGGGGTGGACTTTGGGGCGTCGCTGGTTTTGCACCAGCCTTCAATCGTCAGGGCACTCATGAGGAAACCTCCCATGTGGATTGCTGGACTCTGTAGCTATCGTTCCTGCTCAATGCCATCACTTATGTTTGATGACTGCACAAGGGCAGGGTTCATCCTTTGGGGCCGCTTCCGGTCGATCTCTGCCGTCCGTCATCAGAAATTGAGTATAGCTGGCAACCGAACCTCCTTTACCAACCTCACGGTACAAGCCGATGGCTCTATACTCCTTACTGACTTTACCGCCCGGACGGGTGGTATTTGTCTGCCCTGCCTGGACGTAAGTGGCGATGCTTTTGCATAACCAATGAACAACAGGAATAGGATGAAGAGGAAATGGCAATAGCAATTGTCTTGATACTAATCGTTATTGCATCAGTGCTATTCCACATACTAGCGCCTTGGCAGGCGACACCGGCAGCTTCCAACTGGGGCTCCATAGACACCACCCTGTTCATCACCCTGATCATTTGCGGGGTGTTTTTCATCGCCATCACGATATTTATGGCGGTAGCGGTGATGCGCTATCGTCACAAGGAGGGTGCCAGGGCGGCCTACCAGCCAGAAAATAAAAAGCTGGAATTATGGTTGATTATCGTTACCTCGGTAGGTATTGCCGGGATGTTGGCGCCAGGTCTGGTTGTTTACAACGACTTCGTCCGGGTGCCGAAAAATGCTTACGAACTTGAAGTGGTCGCCCAGCAGTGGCAGTGGGCCTTTCGTTTTCCCGGTCAAGACGCAAAGCTGGGCAGATCGGATATCAGGTTTATTGATTCCGCCAATCCCCTCGGCCTTGATCCCAAGGATCCTGCAGGGCAGGACGATGTGCTTGTAATCAATAATGAAGTTCGTCTTCCGCTCGATCGGCCGGTGAAAGTTTTACTGCGCGCTAAAGATGTTCTGCACGATTTCTATGTACCGCAAATTCGCAGCAAGATGGACATGGTGCCAGGGATGGTGTCGTACTTTTGGTTTACGCCGACTAAAACCGGAAAATATGACGTCCTTTGCGCTGAATATTGTGGCGTGGGTCATTACAACATGCGCGGCCATATGATCGTGGAAGAGCAGGGCGTCTTCGATCAATGGTTGAAAGGCCAGCCGACTTTTGCGCAGACATTGACGACAGCTGCCAAACCCGGTCGAGACAGCGTGCTGGAAAAAGGCCGCCAGTTGGTCGAACAACTCGGCTGCAAGGCCTGCCATAGCCAGGATGGCGGTGCCAGTCTCGGACCGGGATGGAAGGGGTTGTACGGCCGCACTGAACAGCTTGCCGATGGCACCAGTGTGCAGGTCGACGAGGCCTACCTGAAAGAGTCGATTCTCGATCCGAAGGCCCGACTGGTACAGGGCTACCCGCCGGTCATGGTGGCCTATACTCTCAAAGACGATGAGCTGGGTGCTGTCATCGCCCTGATCAAATCACTGGGTGCTGCGGGGCAAGTCGATGAACCTTCTACCGGCGAAGCGTCGAGCTCGGGTGAAGACCTGGTGGCGCAGGGACAGCGACTGGCCGGGTCGCTCGGCTGTCTGGCCTGCCACAGTGTCGATGGCAACAAGGGCGTCGGCCCCAGCTGGCTGGGCCTGTACGGCAAGACGGAAACCCTTGCCGACGATTCGAGCGTAAAGGTCGATGAGAGCTATATCAGAGATTCGGTTCTTCATCCCAATGCCAAAATCGTCAAGGGCTATGCAGCCGTCATGCCGGTATTGGCTCCGAGTGACGAGGAGCTGAATGCACTGATCGCTTTCATCAAATCCAAAGCGAATGCTGACGCTGATGCGAACAAGGCGGAGCCAGGGAAGTAGCCGTGAAACAGCCAGGAATACACTGAAACTTCGGCAGGAGGATGACGTGATGGCCTATGCGGAGCAAGCCGAAACAGAAGCACTGCACGAGCCCAAAAGTTTCCTGACCAAATACATCTGGAGTCAGGACCACAAGGTCATAGCCATTCAATATTCGTTGACGGCCATCTTCGTGGGGCTTATCGCTCTGGTGTTGTCCGGCTTGATGCGCATGCAGATAGGCTTCCCCGGTAGTTTGGCGTTCATGGATGCCAGTACTTATTATCAGGCGATGACCATGCACGGCATGATCATGGTCATTTACTTGCTGACGGCCTTGTTTCTAGGCGGCTTCGGCAACTATCTGATCCCGCTGATGGTGGGCGCCCGCGACATGGTCTTCCCCTACGTCAACATGCTCAGCTACTGGTTTTACCTGGTGGCGGTACTGGTGTTGCTCAGCAGTTTTTTTGTCCCTGGCGGCCCCACAGGTTCCGGCTGGACGCTCTATCCGCCACAGTCCATTTCCCAGGGGACACCGGGGGTCGAGTGGGGCATTGTCCTGATGCTCGTCTCACTGGCGATTTTCATTGTCGCGGCCACCATGGGCGGGTTGAACTACGTCACCACGGTGTTGCAGGCGCGCACGCACGGCATGACATTGTTTCGCATGCCACTCTCGGTATGGGGCATCTTCATGGCCTCGATCATGGCCTTGCTGGCCTTCCCGGCGTTGTTTGTCAGTGCGGTCATGATGCTGTTCGACAAGCTGTTGGGCACCAGCTTCTTCATGCCGGCGATGGTCTCGCTGGGGCAGCACCTCGATCACCAGGGTGGCAGCCCGATACTGTTCCAGCACCTGTTCTGGTTCTTCGGCCACCCGGAGGTCTACATCGTTGCTCTCCCTGCGTTTGGCCTGGTCTCCGACTTGATCAGCACTCATGCACGTAAAAACATCTTCGGCTACCGAATGATGGTGTGGGCCATTATTGCGATTGGCGTACTCAGCTTTGTGGTCTGGGCGCACCATATGTATGTCAGCGGAATGAACCCGTACTTCGGCTTTTTCTTCGCCGTCACCACTTTGATCATCGCGGTGCCGACTGCGCTGAAAGTCTACAACTGGGTGCTGACCCTGTGGCAGGGCGACATCCATCTGACCGTGCCGATGCTGTTTGCCCTGGCCTTTATCGTCACCTTCCTGGTCGGTGGTCTGACCGGGTTGTTTCTCGGCAATGTGATCGTGGATATTCCGCTCTCGGACACCTATTTCGTCGTAGCCCATTTTCATATGGTCATGGGGGTTGCACCGGTCCTGGTGGTGTTCGGCGGCATTTATCACTGGTTCCCGAAAATCACCGGGCGGATGTGGAACGACACCCTGGGCAAGCTGCATTTCTGGATTACCTTTCTGGGCACCTACGCCATCTTCTTCCCCATGCACTACCTGGGTTTCCAGGGCATGCCACGTCGCTACTACGCCTATGAAAACTACGCGTTCATCCCGCAGTCCGCTCAAGACTTGAATGCCTTCATTACGGTAGTCGCATTGACTGTCGGCGTTTCCCAGTTGCTGTTCCTGTTCAACCTGACCTGGAGTGCGTTCAAGGGCAAACCCGCAGGCAGTAATCCCTGGGGCGCGGCCAGTCTGGAATGGCAAACGCCGAACACCCCGCCGATACACGGTAACTGGGGAGAGAAGCTGCCGGTCGTGCATCGCTGGGCCTATGACTACAGTGTGCCGGGGATAGAGCAGGATTTCGTGCCGCAAACAGTCTCGGCCGAGGAGTTGGAGCAAATGCGGCAACTCAGTGCCGGAACCAGGACAGCGGACGTTAAAACATGAACAGACTGCTATTGAGAAACGCCGATGGCGCAGACCCCGGCGGCAGTTGGAATCGCGACCCTGAGGGTGTTCAGGCCGCCGAGGGTGCCGATAGAAGGCAAACCGCAAGGGTAGGCCTGCGCTTGTTTCTGGTGGTGGTGAGTTCGTTATTCTTCCTCTTCCTGATCGCCTTTGTCGCCCGTTCACAAATGGCCGACTGGCTACCCCTGACAGAGCCTTTGGCGCCGTTAGGCAATCTCCGACCGCTCTGGCTGAATTCGGCTTTTCTGGTATTGAGTTGCATCGCACTGCAGTGCTCGCGTATGGCCGCCCGAAAGGCTCTGCCGGGCGCAGCTGTCATTGGTTTTGCATTGGGGGGAGTCTTTGCCATTGCCTTTCTGGCGGGGCAACTCTGGGTCTGGCAGCAGTTTGTCGCCTGGGGCTACTTTGTCGCCAGCAATCCGGCCAACAGTTTCTTCTACCTGTTGACCGGCCTGCATGGGCTCCACCTGCTGGGCGGGCTGATCGCCTGGTGTTGGATCGTCGCTAAATTTCTGCGTCATGTGCCACTGGCACAACTCAGCGCCAGCGTAGAGCTCTGTGCCATCTATTGGCATTACTTGCTGGGCCTTTGGTTCGTGCTATTCGCGCTGCTGGCCAGCACCCCGCAAACCTATGAAGCCATCGCCAGATTCTGCGGCCTGAGGTGAACAGCCATGGCATTGCACCCGCAAGCCCAAGTCGAGACCAGTTCATCCAATCCACCAGGTTCGCCACCTGCGCCGGGATGGCAGGGCATCGCCAACGATTGGTCCTCGGATAAAGAGGCCTTCAAGCAGGTCCCCTGGGGCAAGGCGATGATGTGGATATTCCTGCTCAGCGATACTTTTATATTCACCTGTTTTTTAACCGGCTACATGTCGGTACGCATGACTATCACCACCGCCTGGCCGAACCCCAGTGAAGTGTTCGCATTGACGATCGGCGGTAGGGAAATCCCGCTTATTCTGATCGCCATCATGACCTTTGTGCTGATCAGTAGCAGCGGCACCATGGCCATGGCCGTGAATTTCGCCTATCGCCGTGATCGTGCGAAAACCACGGCCCTGATGCTGGCGACCGCTGCCTTGGGGGTGACTTTCGTCGGCATGCAGGCATTTGAATGGACCAAGCTCATCGCAGAAGGGGTGCGTCCCTGGGGGAACCCCATGGGGGCGGCGCAATTTGGTGCCAGTTTTTTCATGATTACCGGTTTTCACGGACTGCATGTGTCAATCGGCGCCATCTACCTCAGCATTGTGGCGCTGAAAGTTTTGCGGGGAGATTATGAGCGCTCCGGAAACTATCAGAACGTCGAGATAGCAGGGCTTTACTGGCACTTCGTGGATTTGGTGTGGGTGTTTATTTTTGCTTTCTTCTATTTGTGGTAGAGGAGCACGGGTGATGGCACATGCTCAGGGTCAGCAACATCCAATCAGTTTGTACCTGAAAATCTGGGGGCTGTTATTCGTCCTCAGCACGCTGTCGTACCTTGTCGACTATTTCCACTTCCATGGCTACCTTCGGTGGACGCTGATTATCACTTTCATGTTGTTGAAGGCAGGTTTAATTGTCTCCATCTTCATGCATATGGCATGGGAGCGGTTGGCCATGGTCTACGCCATATTGGTGCCACCTTTGTGTTTACTGGTGCTCGTCGGACTCATGGCCACCGAGGCAGACTATGTTTTCCTCAGCCGGGTCATTTCCTTTGGCCAATAAGCAGCTTTCGGATGGCCTTGAGTCTCCAGGCGTTAACCCGATATCACTCGCTTGAACTGATGCCATTTGTGCTGCCAGGCCACTGTCCAGTGCGGGGCTGCCGTTCCCGTGCCGGCGATCTGCAGCATTGGATGATGTTTGATTACCTGGTCCAATAGCGATTCTTGATCCGGCTCAACATCCACGAAGAAGATATGTTTGCCTTCGTTTACCACCTGCTTGAAATTGCGGAAGTGAGTGTTCGGCACCTGGAACCCAAAAAAGCCGCCTTCCCAGATGCAGAAGCCCAAAATAACAATGGCAAGGAAGATAACTGGCATCCAGCCTGCGGCGGATTCTGTCCAGCCCATCCAATAGGCGACACCCAGGACCAGTGCTGCGAGGGGCACACCGATCACCGCACCAATCTCACCAGAGTGAACAGCATCTTGCTCCATTAACGAGTTAACCTCGTGGAGGTGATGTTGTTCGACATCAGCAACTTTTTCACTGAGCACATGAATTTGTTCGGAATTGATGCCGCTGGCTTCCAATTCATTTTCAACGGTTTCGAGATCGTTGAGATTGTCACTGATGTAATAGTGTCGATTCATGCCACACCTCCCAACTCGTGTTTGCTGTAGACCTCCTTTGTCCGGCAGCTGTTAACCAGGATTTACAGTCGGTACCTGTACCGTGGGGAACGTTGCATACTTCATGCAATCTGAAAAAAAGTATAGCACTCGCCAGCATGCGGATCGGTCGCTAATTGATCTGCACAATGACCGGACCTTCCGTTACGATCGGCGGGTTCGCGTGGATACTCGAGGTGTTTTTCTGAATCCAGTCACGCGCTACTTTCAAGCTCGCATCACTGCCGGCCTTGTCTATGCAAACAGTGATCGACGTACCACCGTCACCCGTATTCAGCAATGTGTAGCTTACGAGGCCAGGCACTGTCCGCAAGGTAGCTTCGATGTCGTCTTTGCGCTTTTCCAGAAGCTCGAAAAGTTGCTTTGCTCCCGTACCCAGGTAGGTTCTTATCACCGCGTACATAGTCGTCTCCTTTGGGAGTACCGTCTTGATGCCCATCCAGATCCGTTGATGGCCGCAATCACACAAGTTTCAACTCGCCCTGATTTATTAAGCTTAGCCAAACGCCGGCGACAACCGAAATGTAACGACCACCGGCCCATCGCAAACATCAAACCCGGCGCTAACTGAACCTTGAACATTGACGCAACTGCGCCGGGCTCACGCCAAGGCGTTGCTTGAAGGTGGTCGCCATGTGTGCCTGGGAGTTGAAACCGCAGGCGTAGGCGATCTCCGTCAGCGTGGCAGTCGAATCGCGCATCAGGGCTCGGGCCCTGGCGAGGCGTCGGTCGATCAGGTAACCGTGCGGGCTTTTGCCTGTGGCGTTTTTGAAGGCCCGCATGAAATAGCCTTCGGACAATCCAAGTAGCCCCGCCATTGCCGGTACGCTCAACGGGCCATCGAGGCCAGCATCAATGAACTCATCGAGCAAGCGCATCCGGTAACCGGTTATCGAGCCATGGGCCGGTGACAGCACTGCTTCGCTATCCGTCGCCCGGGCAGACAATGCCAGTGCCCAGGTCTCCCAATCGTCCTCCACGCAAGCGTGCAACAGCGCGGCGCGCATTCGCCGTGCGAGGGCAGTGGCCTGCCGGTCGATGCGATTGTTGAAGGCGCGATCCCCGACCAACGCAATACCGTCGGTGCGCATCACCCGCAGGTATTCACCGCCCGTGGGTGATTCGGACAACACGTCACACCCAGCGGGAACGAACGCCAGGCCGTTGGGCACGGCATCGAAAGGGCGTATTCGGTCACTGCCGATAGCGTGCAGGCCTCGCTGGCTGTCGAAGGCAAAGCCGATTCCCGCCTGGGTCGCCACATAGCGGGTCGCGTAGGCACAGCCGGGGAGCAATTCGATCGCCCAGGGGCCGGCCTCGATACGGCGGACCGGTTCGGACAGGAGTGGCGGCGTCATGCGGTTTCGATAGCTCATGAACACCATAGTAGTGAAGAGGGGGGACAAAAGTCAGGTCGGTTTTCTGAAAGCCAGCGTACTGCGTCCGTGTCCAGACTGGGCAAAATCTCAGGGGGATCAATCATGCACAGACTGACTCGCGGCGATATCGAACAGGCTGCACGCAACGTTTACCAGGTCATGCCGGCCACCGCCCAATACCCTTGGCCGTTGCTGGCTCGGCGGTTGGGTTGCACGGTGTGGGTCAAGCACGAAAATCACACGCCTACCGGTGCTTTCAAAGTGCGCGGCGGTATTACCTTCATGCACTGGCTCAAACGCGAGCACCCAGACGCGAAAGGCATTGTCAGCGCTACCCGCGGCAACCATGGCCAGAGCCTCGCGCTGGCAGCTGGCGCACTGGGTTTGCGGGCGTTGATCGTAGTGCCGCAAGGTAACTCGGTAGAAAAGAACGACGCCATGCGCGGCTTTGGCGCTGAAGTGGTCGAATACGGGCGCGATTTCGATGAGGCCCGCGAAGAGGCTGCACGCCTTGCGCAGGTGCATGACCTGTTCCTGGTCCCGCCGTTTCACACCGAGCTGGTCAAAGGCGTCGCCACTTATGCGCTGGAGCTGTTCAATGCGGCGCCGGACCTGGATACCGTATATGTACCGATTGGCTGTGGCTCGGGGATTTGCGGGGTGATCGCCGCCCGCGATGCGCTGGGACTGAGCACCCGGGTGGTGGGCGTGGTTTCCACGCAAGCGGCCGCCGCACAGTTGTCGTTTGACACTGGGGTCCTATGCGAAACCGCCTCGGCAACCACCTTTGCCGACGGTCTGGCCGTACGCAAGCCAGTGCCTGAGGCCTTTGCCGTCTACGCGCAAGGTGCGGAGCGGATTGTAGCGGTCAGTGACGCGCAGATTGCCGAGGCCATGCGCGTGTATTACACCGATACCCATAACCTCGCTGAAGGGGCCGGTGCGGCGGCGCTGGCAGCGCTCATTTCGGAGCGTGAAGCCATGTCGGGAAGAAGGGTGGGTGTGATTCTATCCGGCGGCAACGTCGACAGATCGGTGTATGCGCAAGTGATTGCGTGAAGGGGCAATGACCTTGGTCACATAAATTTGAAATGCACGGCGTTGCTCGACACAATCGCGCCCCGATCCGGCCAAAAGGCGCCGGACGTTTGTGGTGAAAAGGGGCCGCAGGTGAACGAACAGACATTGTCCATGCGCCTGGAGCGCGTGGCGGCGCATGTGCCAGCCGGCGCGCGCCTGGCCGATATCGGCTCGGATCACGGCTACCTGCCAGTGGCGCTGATGCGCCGTGGCGCCATCGCGGCGGCGGTGGCCGGCGAGGTGGCGTTGACGCCGTTCCGCTCGGCCGAACGCACCGTGCGCGAGAACGGCCTGGACCCGCAGATCACCGTGCGCCTGGCCAACGGCCTGGCGGCAATCGAGCCGGGAGACGGGATCACGGCGATCAGCATCTGCGGTATGGGCGGCGAAACGATCCGCGACATCCTCGACAGCGGCAAGGCGTACCTGAGCGGTCAGGAGCGCCTGATCCTGCAACCCAACGGCGGCGAACAGCCACTGCGCCAATGGCTGATGGACAATGGCTACCGCATCCTCTGCGAGGAAGTGCTGCGGGAGAGTCGTTTCGACTATGAAATCATCGTCGCCGAGCGCGCCGGGCCGGTGATGTACACCGCCCAAGAGCTGTACTTCGGCCCATTGCAGATGCAGGCCCGCAGTCCGGCGTTCCTGCTCAAGTGGCAGCGCAAGTTGCGCCAGAAGCAGAAGACCCTGACCCACTTTGCCCGGGTGCAACAGGCCGTGCCCGAGGAAAAGGTGCAGGACATCGCGCGTCAGGCCCGGTGGATCACCCAGTTACTGGCTTGAGGACGCGTGGGGGCAGGCGATGTGCATACAGCGCGATGGCGGTTTTTTTTCGGAATAAAACCGGAAACGATTCAGCTCCTTGGCTACGCCGGTTTCAGCCAAGGAGACAGGTACTCCCTGGTGTTGGATTTGGTACCGTTTGTCGAGCATCCTGCTCAAAAAGTGAACGATTTTGATAGGCTTCGCTCTGATGTTCCGGCAGACGGGATCCTTTGAGAGGTCGCGCTGCACTCACTAATAAAAAGGACGTATACCTCATCTGCATTGAATGGAATGCACATGGGGATTTTTTTTACCTGAGACCTGGAGTGATAGTATGCCGTCATCACTGACTCGCTGGGCGAGTCGCTCCCTCTTGTAATACCTAATTATTAAGTTGCTTCAATCATTGCGAACTTGATCTTGCAGGTGCGAATAAATAATTCGCATGCCTGGGGCATGGTCAATTTGCACTGCGGCTATAAGTGGAGATGTCATCTTGGATATTAATACAATGATCGGCCTGATTGGCCAGAAAGAATCCATGGAGTTTTTGCGTTTAGGTGTTGTTTACGTTCACCTGTTGGCTTGCTGCGTAGCGATTGGCCTGGTGTTTGCCAGCGATGCCGCAATGGTCAAGGATTTATGGAAAGGTCGTGTGTCGTCGGGGCACGATAATGAACATATGGCCAGTCTTCAGAAGTCTGTTTCCAATGCGTTGATATTCTTGTGGATCACCGGAGCCGCGGTAATAGGCATTGATTATCTGGATAAAGGCATGAACTATTTTGCCAATCCAAAACTGCAAGCCAAAGTCATCATTGTATTGTTGCTGACGTTCAACGGCATGTTGTTGCACCGCTTTGTATTGCCGGCAATGCTGAAGGCCGGGTCGCTGCTTGATCTCAAGGTCAGTGTACGAATGTTTGCCCTGTTCTCTGGCGCACTGTCGGGCGTGTCCTGGCTGTATGCCGCCATGCTCGGTGTCGGTCGACCACTGGCCTGGAAATATTCGCTCACCGAGTTGCTGATGGCCTATCCGGTGTTGATCGTGCTCGGCTTTGCGATGATGGTGGCGCTGACTCAGTGGGCGCGCAAGCGCAACGAAGCAACGCCAGCTCAGGAGACTTCGTGGCTGTTTGCGGGTATTCCTGCGCTGCGCTGAGCTGACGAAAACCCAGGTAAAGACGGGTAAAACCGTTTGACCCTTTGAAACATCAGACCCCCTCCTGGCGAGGGGGTTTTTGTGCGTGTGGGAAACAGGAGGTCAAAGATAACCGGCTCGATTGGCCGGTTTTTTTTTCGAGTGAAAGACATCCATTTCATTTCAGCGCCAACGACTTGATCGTCATGCGTGAAAGCGATCCGAAGCGCGTAACCAGAGGTCCCCGTAGGGCCGGACGGTGAGAAGTCCATCAAGGGGGGAGGGTAGCGAGGCTGATCTCGCGTCTACCGCTCATCGCCAAGGCACAAAATAGGCTTTGACATCATTGGGGCTTTGGTTGAGTATTCATATGTCGCATGCGATCTAATCGAACGCGATATGATGTAGCAACAACCCTTGCCGTTTGGAGACTCAGCCATGAACACCGGAAGCCGCCGCACAATGTTTATCTCGACCGCCCACGCTTCCCATGGCCAAAACGGCAACAACTGGATCATTGCACACGCCAATTGATGAACGTTGCATTTTAAGCGCCATAAATATCGCATGCGATACAATCGCACGAAACATTAAATCCTGAGGAAGGCCCCATGAGCAAGATCGAAAAAGTACTGGCAACCGGCAAAACCCACACCACTCATAACAGCGCAGGCAACACCTCGCGCGGCCATAACGGCAACCTCGATATCGTGCTGTCGTCCCCTGGCAGCGACACACCGGCACACGTGCTCACCGCCGTCCAGCCGCACCCGAAAGCCGAGCAACTGTTCGCCGGAGCGTGGTCGGCTTGCTACATCGCAGCGGTGGGGCTGGCCGCCCTACAGATGAAGGTGACGCTGCCGACCGACACGGCCGTCAACATTGAAGTCGATCTGGGCCAGACCGGCGCGGCTTACTTCCTCCAGGCTCGACTGACTTTGCGTGTGCCGGGGCTGGATCATGGGGTGGCGACCGAGTTGGCCCACAACGCCGATGCAATCTGCCCGTATTCCAAGGCCACACGCGGCAACATTGATATCGACATCAATGTCTTGACGGCATAACCCACTCCACGGCCGGCTCACCGGGGATCTCCCGGTGAGCCGGCCTTCAGTGTTTATGCGCACTTCCGATACCATCGCGTACGATGTAAAGTTTCAGTCTCGCCAGACTGACCCAAGAGTATGTCCATGAAAAACACCGACAAGACATCCGCCCTGGATCTCAAACTCTCCGATTTCCTGTGTTTTGCGGTCTATTCAACCAATCTGGCCTTCGGCAAGGCCTACAAGCCGATGCTCGAGCGGCTTGGCCTGACTTATACGCAATACATCACCCTGGTTGCGCTGTGGGAGGAAGACAACCAGACCGTTGGCAGCCTCGGCGAAAAGCTGTTTCTTGAATCCAATACCCTCACACCGATCCTGAAGAAGCTGGAAGCGATGGGTTATCTGCTGCGCCAGCGCGACCCGGAAGACGAACGCCAGGTGCGGATCAGTCTCACCAGAGAGGGGCGAAAACTGCGCGAAGGCCTCACCGAAGATGGCTTCCCGCAAACCGGTCTTGACCCCGACGACTTCGTGCAAATGCAGAAGGCCATAGTGAAGTTACGGGGCAGTCTCATCCGGTCGACGAAAGACAGGGAGTAAGTCGTAGCGAGTCAAGTGAGTGGCCCCGGATTTGCGAGGTGCAGCAAATAACGGATCAGATCTGAGCGGCTCATTAAACCCGGGGGGCAATTGGGCTATCGGATGTTGTGTGGCGGTTGCACGGCAGGGCTGGCCCTCTGGTCTTGATACCCCCCGATTTCGGAGCGAGCCCCCCCCACTAATGGGCGCGATTCCCCGGCAGAATTCGCACCTCCATTAGCTCAAGAATTTCAAGTTCTGAGCAATGTTTGCCGGGCTCTCAGGTCGGCCGATATGTTTTGTTACATCGATGGCAAGGTAATTGCTGAGTGAGCGTATCCCGACCATGAAAGGTGCAGAGTCGGGAAACTGTGGAGCTGTAAGTACCCCATTGAGTGATTGCACGTAAATACCCCTGGCTACTCAATAGAAGTGCTGCAGTCCTCCTCTGCAACCGTCCAGGGGAAATGCTTATGAGCCACTCCAGATACACGTGTGCGCGGGTAGCGCTGCTCGGATTGTGCTTTCTAGCCAGCCTGCTGACGGTAACGCTGATGGCGGCAGACGAACCTCAGGGCAATGACAATCAAAGTAACGAGAAGTGGCTGGAGCCGGCACGCTCCAAGCTCATGCATGTGACTGGCGCGATGCCGTTCTTTCCACATCGGGCCAATACCCCCGGCAACCTGGTTTTGAATGTGAAGGACTTCGACAATGCCCAGGTATGTGGCGCTTGCCATACGGAGATCTACAGGCAGTGGCGCTCGTCGATGATGTCCCAGGCCTGGGATGAACCCATCTATCGGGCCTTGCTCAAGCGTGCGAGTTCATCCACCGAGGGGAAGGTCGATAACTTCTGCACTGGCTGCCATACCCCGATCGGTCTCACGACCGGGCAGATCAATTCGCAAGTCAACCGCTCCTCGATTGAAGACAGCACGAAGAATCATCCGATGCCAGGGGTCGATTGCGAGACCTGCCACAACATCAGTGCCCGCACGGGCCTCGATAACGGTGCCTATGTTCTGAGCCCTCGGGCACACGGTAAACCGACCAAGTTCGGCCCGCGCAAAGATGCCGTTTCGCCGTATCACGACACCGTATATTCCGCTCTGCACACACGCTCGGACTTTTGCGGCACCTGCCACAACGTCACGCATCCCTTCAGCAGCGTGGCGGTCGAGCGCACCTATGACGAATGGCAGGAGAGCACCTACAGCCTTAACGATGTCACCTGCCAGAGCTGCCATATGCCGGGTTTTGCGGGCAAGGCCGCGATCATGGGGCCAGACCGCGAAGAGGTCGCCTCGCATTGGTTCAGTGGAGCCAACGCCATGATGCTCAAGCATCTCGGTCAGGAAGAGGGTTCGCAACGCGCTCGCGACATGCTCGCGAGCGCAGCGCAAATAACCTTCCAGCAACCGCCGGCAGCCATCATTCCCGGGCAATACACCTCGGTAGCGGTCAAAGTTTCCAACGTCGGCGCCGGGCACAAGCTGCCGACCGGTTTTCCAGAGGGACGGGAGATGTGGATCGATTTCCGGGTGCTCGATGCCAGTGGTCGCGAGCTCTATCGACTGGGCTCGATCAAGGACGGCAAGACCGAGGACAACACGCGAAACTTCAAAGTGCACATCGGCGACAAGGACGGCAATCCATTGGATGTCGAGGTCTGGAATGCCACGCAGATTCTCTCGGACAACCGCATTCTGCCCAAGGGCTACGATATCGGGGAGTTCTCCTTCCTGGTGCCGGCCGACGCAGTCGGGCCGCTGACCCTGACGGCCGCACTGAACTACTGGCCGTTTTCGCAGAAGCTGGCCGACTACCTGCTCGGCAAGGACAAGGTGCAGGTGGAAATCACCCAGATGGCCAAAGTTACGCAGAGCGTACCCTTGTCACCGATCACTGCGTCCCGACGCTAGGGGGCGTTCTCAATTAGTTTGGCCGGGCCTGCTATCGAGCCGGGGTTGCATGTACCTGAGTGCAGGAGAGCGACTGTTGGTCGGATGAAAGATGGGGCCGGGTTTTATGAAGCTGTCTGTTTATTGACGTTTTTAATGGTGTTTTAAAACAATGGGTTGGCGTCTGAAAATCAGGGGTTTGTCATAATGAATGCTTGTTGACGATCGAATTTTGCCCGACCTAAGTCTGATTTTCGAACACCTGGAGCCTGGGACATGCGACTGGCGACGTCCCCGGTTCCCTGCTATTAATCAATGAGTGTTCGATTGCTGATCCTTTCGGGAGCGCGTCATGAATCCATCCATTCGCATCGGCATTGCCGACGATCATCCGATGTTGCGTGAGGGCGTTGCCAATACGTTGAGAAAACGGGCGGATCTGCAGGTCGTGGATCAGGGCGCCAATGCGCAAGATGCCATGGATATTGCCCGCAAGATCCGTCCGGATGTGATGTTGATGGACGTCAATATGCCGGGCGATGTGTTCGCCGCGGTGCGGTTCATTTCCACTCAACTGTCGAATGTGAAGGTACTGATGCTGACGGTTTCAGAATCCGAAGACGACGCCTTTTTGGCACTGGAGGCCGGCGCGCGCGGGTATGTGTTGAAAGGAGTCAGCGGACCGGAACTGGTCCTGGCAATCAGATCGGTTGCCAGGGGGGAGACGTATATCACCCCCGAGTTCGCCAACAAACTGCTGAGTAACGACAAGAAGCACGAAGCGCAAATTCACACGATTGATCTGACCCATCGGGAGGAGGAGGTCATTCGTGAAGTTTCAAAGGGGCTGACCAATAGGGAGGTTGCGACAAAGCTGATGATCAGCGAAAAAACCGTCAAGCACCACATGGGCTGCGTGATGCAGAAACTGCACGCCCGAAATCGTGTCGAAGCGGTCACGGCTCTACGGCATTACAGGGAGCGCGAAGCGGTCGGGCGACTTCACACCGGCGCAGCAAAAACACGAATGGATGCCGGAACGCTCCCTAGAGTTTGAACTGTGCATTGACCGACGTACCAGAGACGCAGGAGTCGATGCTGAACAACCCGCCCAGAGATTCAATGCGATAACGCAAACCTGCGAGCCCCAATCGGGTTCTGCCGGATGTCTCTTGCAGCATGGCGTCCGTCGCCATGCCTGGACCACTGTCCCTGACGCTGATGTTCAATACTTCATCAATGTATTGCGCCTGGATGACCTGACCCTCGCCGTTGGCATGACGGTAAGCATTGTTGAGGGCTTCTTGCACAAAACGGTACAAACAGAGTTTGAGCGGCAGTGGCGCGGCCTCCGGTAGCAGCCCCAGGGTTAATGTGACCTTGGTGCCAGTGCGTTGCTCGTGCCGTTGCGCCACCAGTTGCAACTCTTCCACCAGGCTCAATTCATTAATTTCCGGAAGTGCCAGACCTCGCGATAAATCGCGGACCTCACTCAATGCGTCGGTGGCGGCGCCACGAATGGTTTCCAGCGACTCCTGATCGACAGCGGAGCAGTTTTCGGCCAGGTCGTCGAGCCGGATCAGAATCAAGGTCAACAACTGCGCTGGCCCATCGTGCAGGTCTGCACCAATGCGCCTCAAGGTGAGTTCGTTGACATGGGAAAACTCCTGGGTAGCCGTCGCCATCTTGCGCTGGAGTTCGGCATTGCTGATGTGCAGACGGGTTTGCTCCTGCAGCCGTAAGCGCAGTGCCACTTGTTGTCGCTGGATAATCTTGTCACCGCGTCGCACGATGAAGAAAAGCAGCGTCAGCATTGCCAGGGTCGCGGCGCCAACGACCTCCCATACCTGATCCCGGACGCGATCGATCTCGCGCTTCAGACTATCGGCCTTTTCATAAAATTCGCCCACCGCGATGATTTTTCCGGAGCTTGAGTCCCGCAGGGGCGCGTAGATCTCATAGAGCGGCAGGTCGAGATTGCGCTCGAACTCGTTCTCATCCTGGCTCAGGTCTTGAAGGTCGGTGACCACTTTGCCCTTGAGTGCCTCGGAGATCTCATCCAATGGGAACTGGCGGTTGGTGATGGCTTTGTTCGTGCCGTAGATCACCGTGCCATCCGCTCGCCAGATCTTGATCGAGACAATGTGCTGTTTTAGCGAACGACTTTCAGTGAGGCGGTCCAGGAACTGGACACTTGCAGCCGAGAGGCCGCTTTCCCGGCTCATCTCCTGCACATAGGGCTCCAGAAACGTATCCATGTACTGAGCGGCTGCTTCTGCCGCGCTTTGTACTGCGGCACTTTCTATTCGTTCACTCACCAGATTGCCGACGAAGAACATGGTCAGTCCCAGGATCACCGCAGCGGCAATGACAAACTGGGTCGAGCGACTTAGATTGCGCGCCTTGACCCCGATCCGTGTGCGCCAGATTCCATTGCGAGCCGCATCGGAAACAGGGGCTGGCTCGACCAGAGCCTCAGTCTCCTGCGCGATAAAAGTCGCGTTTTTTGATTCGACTTTTGCATCTTTTGCCATCGACCTGGTTCCCTGATCATCGTGATAAGTCGGTTGGAAACCCTGCAACTCAGTGGATATCTGGAGATTGGCTATGGGCGCCACACCCATGATTGACAGTAGTTCACTGTATAGCGATCCGACAGCTTCACTGATGAACTACACACCACGGATGATCAGCCAGTGCATCGTCGGTGCTGCTTGATGGCGGCACCCGTGCGGCGGTAACCGAAAGGCTCCGGCTACCGCCGCACGGCGTGGTGTTGCGACGCGTACACCCGGTCTATGTTCAGGCTTGCGCGGCGCTGACCTTGCCAGTGACCGTGGAATTTTTCCGTACCGCTTGATACAGCAGGCTGGACACCATGAACCCGACAATCGCCAATACGCTCATCAACGAGAACACGTAGTTGTAGCCCTGTTGACCCGGGAAGTGGTCAAGGATTGCGCCATAGATGACGTAGGCAAACATGCCAGGCGCATAGCCGATCAGGCAACCGATACCAAAGGCCGAGCCGGTGATGTGCTGGGGAATGCCGACTTCACCCATGGGTGCCCAGAACACGCCGCGCATGGAAAACACGATCAGCGCGAAGGAGAGGGTGGCCGCCATGCCTGCGTAGATGTAATCCGGGCTTTTCGGGATGAGCATGACGACGCCCATCAACGGCAACAACGCCAGGAATGCCCACTTCAGATAACGGCTGGAACTCTTGAACTGCTTGTCGGCAATGAAGCCACCGGCAGGGCCGCCGAGGATCTTGAGGAAGTACTGGTTGATGATGCCGTAGGCGCCCACCAGGGCGACAGGCAGTTCGTACATTTCCTTGAGGTAGGGAATGAAATAGGTCAGGCCGCAGTACACGATATAGACCATGAACACGTTGAGGCTGACCAGCCAGATGCCCGGCACCTTGATGGCCTCGAGCAGGTTCGACAAACCGTTCTTGGGCTTGACGGTCGACTGGCTATTGCCGCTCTTGAGCAGCAGCCAGGTCAGGGTCCCGGCAAGAATGTCGATGACCGAGTAGAAGAGGATCGCCGACTTCAGACCGTTTTCACCGGAGCCCATGGCGACGAACACGCCCAGCGCGGAAAAGGCGACCAGGGTATCAATGACGCCGCGTCCACCCTCGAGGAGACCGAACAGGCGCCCCTGTTCCTTATCGTCACCCAGGTTGCGGATGGCTTTGAGCAGCGAAGGCCAAAAAAGACAGTCGGCACAGACGGCCAGCAGGCAGAACACGATCAGCAGATTGCTGAAGGGCGGAAAGGTCGCCAGGTAGAGCCCGAGGCTGCCGGTGCCGATCAGGCCGAGGGGGATCAGCTTGCGCGTGTCGAACCGGTCGGCGAGCATGCCGCCGACGACAAACAGCGCGGTGGCGATAATGGCGTTGGCGCTCAGCAGCAGGCCGATTTCAGTGTGGGACAGCCCCATGAATTCCTGCATGGGGATGTAGAAGGCGTCTTTGAGACTCGCCAGCTTGTAGATGGTGCCACCACCGAGGATGAGAATCAGGAATCTGAGCCATTTGGCCTTGTCTTGGGATGTCATTATTATTCTCCAGGCTTGATTGGGTACGCAGTGTCGCTCGGCACGTCAGGTTCAGGCGCCAGTGCAATGGGCCAGGGTCAACTCGGCCAGGGTGCGGAACTCGGCCAGCAGACCTCGTACAAAGGCCACCTGGTTGTTGGCCCAACGGTGTTCACCGGCGAGCATTTGCTCCAGCGAGAAGCCTTGCGGCAGCGCCGTTTCACTCATTTCCCGGTAGGCAATGAACGGGTCGGCGGCTTCGTCGAGTTGGCGGAACGCCGGGGCCACGTAGTGGTTTTCCTGCTCGAGAATGAAGGCGATCACTTGCGGGGTTGACTCACCGAGCATCAGCAGTTCGAACAACATGCGTGCGTTGGGCAGGTCGTCTTCGTCACAGCCCTGCAGCACGCCGTAATGGCCGAATGCGTTTTGCTCGGGGACGATGCGCACACCCTTGAGGTGGGTCTGGCGTATGTGCGGCGCCAGGTTACGGAGCGCAGCAAGGGGCTGTTCGCAGGCATTGATCATGTTGCCGAAGTCGAACAGGGCGTGCAGGCGAGGGTGGTTCAGCCGGCTCAGCAGTTGCGCGATCTCGCCGCTCTTGAGTTCCTCATGCTGTTCGAAGTCGAAGAACAGGTCGTGCTCGTCTGCCTGCTGCGCGAGGTAGTGCAGGTCTGACTCGATAACGTCCATGACCCGCGACAGCGCCCCTTCGTAGCGTGAGTAAACACGGATGTTGCGGGTGCCCAGCGCCTTGGCAATGGCGATCACTTGATCGACATCTTTTTTCAGGGTGCTGCTGATTTCCAGATGCACATCCAGCCCGAGTGTTTTGGCCTTGGCAGCGAACGCCTGAAGTTGCGCGGCTGTCATTTGACTGAGGCTGTTTTCCTCACCGTCGAGCAGGTGCAGGCTCAGGCCCTGCAGCTCGTGGCGATAGGCGAAGTCCAGCAGGTCAGCGGGTGTCACGTGGCCGTGGGTCAGGTTGGTCAGCAAGGGGTAGGCATGGGCAAACAGGCGCAGTTGCCCAAGCCGGTCGAGCAATTGGCGGGCCAGTGCCTCAGTCAGTACGGGGGGAGCCCCGGCCCGGGCAGCCTTATGGCTGAGCAAGGCGTTGAATCGTTCCTGGATCTTATTGTTCATTCGAGTCGTTCCTGGTTCAGACGCCGGGTCTACCGGCGCAGCCTTTATCGCGCCAGTCAGGAACTCTCGATAGATCCATTATCAGTTAAATCATAAGACCACTTGCCTTGCGTCAAGTGGCCTGCTGCAGGTAGCCCAATGTGCTCAAGGCCTGGACCAGTGCTTCGACGCGCGCCCGGGCCTGGTCCTCGGGCGTGCTGGCAAAACCGATCAGCAGAGCCGGCGGCAAGACATGCGCGATGCAGTAGTCACTCAGGGCATAGGTATGGATGCCATGCTGGCCGAGTTCCCTGGCAAGGGTGTCGCCATCAAGGTGCGCGGGTAACCAGGCGATCAGGTGCATGCCGGCTTCCACGGGCGTGATCCTGAAAAACGTGCCGAGCCGTTGCTGCAATTGTTCGACCAGTGCTTGCTGGCGAGCCTGATACAGCGCACGCATGCGCCGGATATGACCGAGAAAGTGGCCTTCGCGCATGAAGTCTGCCGTGACGGCCTGAAGCAGTGTGGGCGGGCTGCGGTCCATGACCGCCCGCAGGGTGCAGAAGGGTTCGACCAAGGCGTTCGGCAGTATCACGTAACCCAGGCGCAGCGAGGGGAAGAGCACTTTGCTGAATGTCCCGGCGTAGATGACCCGGGCCCATTGGTCCATGGCATAGAGTGCCGGCAAGGGGCGGCCGTTGTAGCGAAATTCACTGTCGCAGTCGTCCTCGATGATCCAGCTTTGATTGCGCGCGGCCCAATCGATGAGCTCCTGGCGCCGCGCATAACTCATGGTGATGCCCAGCGGATGCTGACGCGAAGGCGTGGTAAACACCAGGCGGGCGTCAGGGCACTGAGCCAGGCCTTGCTGGACATCGATGCCCTGTTCGTCGATACGCAACGGCACAACCAGGCCGCCCTGGGCCTGAAGCGCAATGCGCGCCGCGATATGCCCCGGGTCCTCCATCCAGAAGCTGTCCTGCGGGTTGAGCAGCAGCATGCCCAGCAGGTTGAAGGCTTGCTGGGCACCGGAAACGATGACCACCTGATCGGCCGTGCAGTCGATGCCACGGGCATCGAAGACGTATTCGGCAATCGCCTCGCGCAGGGCCAGCAACCCTTGCAGCTCGCCATAGCCGAGCATGGCCTTGGTCGGTTTGTACAGGTGGCGATTCATCAACCGCTTCCAGACAGATTGCGGAAACGCATCGTAGGCAGTGTGACTGGGCAGGAACGAGGTCGGGCTCTCGGTGGACCAGCCCGCATAGGAAACCCCTCGGAAATGATCGCTGCGCAACGACAGCATCGACTGGCTCAGATCGGACAGGCGAGGCGGCCGGGGCTGGTGTTCTTCGTCATCAGTACCGCGGCCTTCCCATTCATGGCCGACGTAAGTCCCGGCCCCGGTGCGCGACGTCAGGAAACCTTCGGCAATCAGTTGATCGAACGCGTTGAGAATGCTGATTCGCGAAAGCTGCAGTTCTTTGCTCAGGGTTCGGGTGGATGGCAGACGTACGCCTCCCTGAATCCTGCCACCGAGAATCTGTTTGCGAATCTGCAAGTAGAGTTGGCGGTACAAGGGGATGGAGCTGGCACGGTCCAGCTCGATACCTGACAACAGCAAACCTGCGGAGGATTTCATTTTTGGTTCGTCTGGATGGAGTGAGTCTGGCCTGAATTGCCGTCAGGCACCTGGGGGCGCAAGGGTATCGAGCGGTACTGGATATGTCATCCGGTCCGCTTCTTCGCCGAGCACTTGCGAATAGAATCCAACCGCCACCCGGCACTAACGTATCTTGTCATGGTCAATAAACCCCGCACGACCCTCAGCGGTCGAACTGCCCGGAACCGACCGGCCCCGCATCGGTAATTTGATCAAGGACAGTGAAAGCATGCTCGCCGCCACATAATCAGCAACGGCCTCCACCTGGTTCCGTGAATCGGGACTCGCCCTACGTTTACCCCTCAATTCCATTCGAAGATTTTAAGCATGCACCTACGCAAAATTGCAGTTGGGCTGTCGGCCCTTGTTTTGCTCTCGACCGGGGCACAAGCCCGCAGCCTGCTGGACCTGCTCAAGCCGCCCACCGCGCAACATGAACAAACGTCCCGCTCGGGCTCGATCAGCCAGAGCGCGGCCCTGGACCTCTATTCAAGCAAACAGAAACAGGCATCGTTTGACGGCTGCGCAGATCTGTTCCCGGCAGCGAAACCGATCAACACCGCCACCGTGCCTGCAACCATGAAGCCCCTGGCGCTGTGTTCCGACAACTTCGCGGTGCTGTACTCGCAAACCAGCAAGACCCCGCTGGTCGTGGTCGAACGCCTGAACGCGGCCCAGTTGCAGGATGCCAAAGGGGAGGAGCGCACCAACCAGTTCTATCCGGACCCACGCATTCCCAAGGGTGGGCGCGCTGAGTTGAGCGACTACCGCAGCCAGCATCCGGCCGTGGACCGTGGTCACCAATCCCCAGCCGCCGATGCACCGAACCCCAATGCAATGGCCCAATCCTTTGCGCTGTCGAACATGGTGCCGCAAGACCCGACCAACAACCGCAAGATCTGGAGCAAGGTCGAGTCTGATGTCCGAAAGTTTGCCAAGCGCGCCGATGGCAACGTGTTTGTCTTTACCGGCCCGCTGTTTGACTCTGGCCACTCCACCATTGGCGACAACCAGGTGTGGGTGCCGACGCGCCTGTTCAAGTTGGTCTATGACGCATCGTCCAAACGTGCCTGGGCCTACGTACTGCCTAACGCTGAGACCCGAATCGAGAAGCCGATGGACTACGACACTTTCGTGAAGAGCACCGGGCTCAAATTGCTCGGGAACCTGCCCGTCACGGGTTCCGCAGGGCGCACCTGATGGCTGGATGAGCAGCACCCCAAAGGTTGGATGCAACCGTTGGGGTGTTTCATTGTCATGAACCACGCAAAAACAATATCAAGGAAACAAATTCAGCAAGAAGTAACAAATAGTAAAAATGAACTATACCCAATAGGGCAATCGCTCCTGACCCCGGGACATGATGCCTCTGAAGTCGGTCGTCCCAGGAACTTCAACGTCAAACAGACCGAGAGATTCTGGTTATGAACGCCTTGAAAATCGCTGCCAGCGATGCGGTACGATTTTGCTTTCGTAATTCCCGTGAAATCGTCCGGCTCGACCAGACGGACTTTACCGATGTCGCTGTCGCCGTGCTCTGCGTTGATGACTTGGCCGCCGGAGTGCTGGATGCCATCAAGCGTACCGGCTTCGACATCCCGATCTTCCTGGTGGCCTCTCAGGGTCGCAGCAATCGCTCCCTGGCGATCTACAAGCAACTGCAGGATGTCATCTTGCAGGTCAATGGCGTCTTCGACTTATCCAGCAATAATGCCGAGTACCACGGCAACCAACTGGAGACAGCCGCCAAGGCCTATGAAGCAAGCCTGCTGCCACCGTTCTTCGATTCACTCAAGCACTACACCGAAGCGGCCAATGCCACCTTTGCCTGCCCCGGTCACCAGGGCGGCCAGTTCTTTCGCAAACACCCGGCGGGCCGGCAGTTTTTCGACTTCTTCGGCGAGACGCTGTTTCGCGCCGACATGTGCAACGCCGACGTCAAGCTCGGTGACCTGCTGATCCACGAAGGCCCGGCACTGCTGGCGCAGAAACATGCCGCGCAAGTGTTCAACGCCGACAAGACCTACTTCGTGCTCAACGGCACCTCGGCTTCGAACAAGGTGGTGACCAACGCCCTGTTGACCCCCGGCGACCTGGTGCTGTTCGACCGCAACAACCACAAATCCAATCATCAGGGCGCGTTGCTGCAGGCCGGCGCCACGCCGGTGTACCTGGAAACCGCGCGCAACCCGTACGGCTTTATCGGCGGCATCGACGCCCACTGTTTCGAAGAGGACTACCTGCGCGGACTGATCGCCGAGGTCGCCCCGGACAAGGCCCAGCTGCCGCGGCCGTTCCGCCTGGCGATCATTCAACTGGGCACCTACGACGGCACCATCTACAACGCCCGGCAAGTGGTCGACCGCATCGGCAAGCTGTGTGATTACATCCTGTTCGACTCGGCGTGGGTCGGCTACGAGCAGTTCATCCCGATGATGAAGGACTGCTCGCCGCTGTTGCTGGATCTCGACGAGAACGACCCGGGCATCTTCGTCACCCAGTCGGTGCACAAACAGCAAGCCGGCTTTTCCCAGGCCTCCCAGGTGCACAAGAAAGACCGGCACATCAAAGGCCAGCCGCGCTATTGCAACCACCACCGGCTCAACAACGCCTTCATGGCGCAGGCGTCCACCAGCCCGTTCTACCCGTTGTTCGCTTCGCTCGATGTGAACGCGCGCATTCACTCAGGCCGCAGCGGCCTGCGTCTGTGGGAAGACTGCGTGAAGTTCGGCATCGAAGCGCGCAAGTTGATCCTCGAAGCCTGCACCATGGTCCGCCCATTCGTGCCGCACAGCATTGAAGGGCGCGCGTGGGAAGACTATCCGACGGAGGAAATCGCCAGCGACATCCGCTTCTTCGAGTTCCATCCCAAGGACCGCTGGCACGCTTTTGCCGGCTACGCCGAGAAGCAGTACTTCATCGACCCGTGCAAGTTACTGTTCACCACGCCGGGCATCGACCCGGTGGACGGCAGCTACACCGACTTCGGCATTCACGCCGGCATCCTGGCCAACTTCCTGCGCGAGAACGGCATCGTCCCGGAAAAGTGCGACCTGAACTCGATCCTGTTCCTGCTCACCCCGGCCGAAGACTGGGCGAAGATGACCCACCTGGCCGCGCAAATCGCCCGCTTCGAACGCTTCATCAGCGATGACGCGCCGATGAGCCGGGTGCTGCCGGCCATCTACGCGCAGCACCAGGAACGCTACCGTGACTACACCATCCGCCAGCTCTGCCAGGAAATGCACGACCTGTATCGCAGCCACAACGTGCAGCAATTGCAGAAGGACATGTTCCGCAAGGAGCACTTCCCGAAAAAGGCCATGAACCCGCAGCAAGCGCAAATCGAGTACATCCGCGGCAACGTCGAACTGGTGCCCTTGGCGGATGCCGATGGTCGCATTGCGGCCGAGGGCGCGTTGCCTTACCCGCCGGGCGTCTTGTGCGTTGTACCCGGGGAGATCTGGGGTGGCGCAGTGCTCAAGTACTTCCTTGCACTGGAGGAGGGCATCAACCGCTTGCCCGGCTTCACGCCGGAACTTCAAGGCGTTTATCTGAAGCAGGAAGGCGGTCGCACGCGGGCGTATGGCTATGTGATCAAGCAGTAAGGATCACCCTCGTACTCGATGGCAGGTGTCAAGTCGGCGGGCCCAGGGGTTAACTCTCTGAACAAGGCAAGGAGTTTGCGATGGCTGATTCAAGCAAGAAAATGGGCCTGATGGGGCTCACGACGCTGGTGACGGTCAACATGATGGGCTCGGGCATCATCATGTTGCCCACCAACATGGCTCAACTGGGTGCCGTCTCTTTGTTGTCGTGGATTTTCACGGCGATTGGTTCGATGGCCATCGCCTACTGCTTTGCCCAGTGTGGCGTCTTCTGCTCACGCTCTGGCGGCTTGTCCGCCTACACCGAAGAAGCCCATTCAAAGTCGGGTTTTTTCCTCTGTTCGTACCTGTACTTCCTGTCACTGGCCATCGCCAACGTGGCCGTGGCCATTTCGGCGGTGGGCTACATGACGGCCTTCGTGCCCTGGCTGGGCACGGGTGCGATTCCCCTGTGCGTCGGCACGATCGCACTGATCTGGCTGACCACCTTCGCCAACTTCGGTGGACCGGGCATCACCGGCAAGATCGGCGCGTTCACGGTATGGGGCGTGATCATTCCGGTAGCCGGCCTGAGCATCATCGGCTGGTTCTGGTTCAAGCCCGATGTGCTGGCCGCCGCCTGGAACCCCAACAGCCTGGCGATCTCCGAAGCCATCAGCAAGGCGATCCCCCTGACCCTGTGGGCCTTCCTCGGCATGGAATCGGCGGCCCAGGCCACCGATGCCGTGGAAGACCCCAAGCGCAACGTGCCGTTGGCCTGCCTGTTCGGCACCCTGGGTGCCGCCGTGGTCTATGTGCTGTCGACCACCGTCATCCAGGGCATCATTCCCAACGCTGAGCTGGCCAAGTCCTCCGCACCCTTTGCGCTGGTCTATGCCACGATGTTCAGCCCGATGGTGGGCAATATCGTCATGGCCCTGGCGGTCATGGCCTGTGTCGGCTCGCTGTTGGGCTGGCAATTTACCCTGGCGCAAACCGCCAAGATGACGGCTGACCAGAACCTGTTCCTCAAGCTGTTCAGCAAGGTCAACTCGATGAATGCCCCCGTCGTCGGCATGATTGTCTGCGGTGTGCTACAGACCCTCATGGCCCTGTCGACCATCTCGCCCGACGCCGCCGCACAGTTCAGCAAACTGGTCAGCCTGGCAGCGGTCACCAACCTGATCCCTTATATAACTGCGATGACCGGCCTGCTGGTGATCATGCACAAGGCCGGGGTCTCGTCGTCCATCTACTCGCGTAACGTGGTGGTCTTGCTGATTGCAATGACGTACGCCTTGTACGCCCTGTATGCCTGCGGCAAGGACGCAGTGATGGGCGGCACCCTGGTGCTCGCTGTCGGCTACCTGCTTTATGGATTCCTCGCCAAGCGCTTCACCGAAGCGCCAGCGGCCAACCAGACCAGGGCCGCAATCCCTTAGGCGTGGCCACCAGGACTGCACAGACATCTGCATACGGGGAAACCGGACATGAACGTACCATTTGCCACAACCACCAGACTGCTGCTTGCCTTCGCACTCTTGACGCTGCCACTAGTGGCCGGCGCCAACACCCTTGAACGCGTACGCAGCAGCCACACCTTTACTTTGGGCTACTTGCCTGACCTGGCGCCTTTCAGCAAGCAGGAAGGCGACAAAGCCAGCGGTTATGCCATCGACCTGTGCCTGAAAGTCGCCGACAAGCTCAAGAGCGAGCTGGGTCTGCCCGACCTGCAAGTGCGCTACCAGCCCGTCAGGATTTCGGACGAGGTCAACGCCGTGAGCCAGGGTAAAGTCGATATCCTCTGCACGCCGACACCGCCCACCCTGGAACGGCGCAAGATGATCAGTTACTCCATACCGATCTACACCGCTGGCCTCTCGGTCGTGGTGCGCAACGATGCTCGCGAATCGCTGCTCAATGTGCTCAATGGCAAGGTCGCCAATACCGGTCCGACCTGGCGTGCCAGCATCAACAACGGTCTGGCCAACCAAACCTACGCGACCCTGGAGGGGGGCGTGACCGAAGACTGGATTCGCGAACAGATGCGCCTGCTCAACGTGATCGCTTCGCTGGTGACCGTGGACAACAACGACGAGGGCATCAAGCTGGTCGCCGAGGGCAAGGCCGATGCCTTCTTCTCCGAACGCATGTTGCTGCGCAACGAAGTGGCCAAGGAGGGTGCGGCCAAGAACCTGATGCTCCTGGACCGCATCTTCGAGTACTCGCCGGTGGCGATGATCGTGGAGCGCAACGACGAAGACTTCCGCTTGCTGGTCGATATGGCCCTGAGTGAAGCCTATCACTCGGGCTTCATAGAAAAGGCCTACGACCAGTACCTGGGCGGAACCAACGCTACCGTGAGAAAACTGTTCAGGGTGTATGCGTTGCCTTAGTGGCATCGGGCCTTCCGCGGACGTAATGCAACTGTAGGAGCGAGCTCGCTCCTACACAGCGTCAATTGGCGAGGACCATGGCGAAGTAGCCGAGGACCGTCAGCAGGATTCCCGAGACTGCGAACGCTACCGGAAAACCGACCCACGGCACGTTGCTGCCGATTTCTGCCGCCGCTTCGAGGCACGGTCCGGAATGACTGCGGGCACCGGCCATGCCGCCCATCAGTACCGCCGGATTGATCTTCATCAAGTGATAGCCAACCACCCAGACGGCAAACGGCGGCAGCATGCAGGCGACGAAGCCCACCAGGAATATCTGCACGGCCAGCGTACCCGTCAGTTGGGCGAGGAGGGTTGCACCGGCATTGATCCCGACAATCGCCACGAACACCAGCAGGCCCATGTCCTCAAGGATGTTACGCGCCGCGTTCGGCGTATTGCCGAAGAAACGCAGGCGCGAGGACAGTGACGAGACGATGATGCCCGACACCATCAGGCCGCCAGCGCTTCCCAGGCCGACAGAAGCGCCAAAGGCGGGGAACTGGATCAGACCGATCAGCAGCCCCAGGGTCATCCCGGCAAACAACGTTAACAAGTCGGTCATGCTACTGGGGCGGGCGATGACGCCAAACAACTCGCCCGCACGTTGCACGGCGCTGGACAGACCGGTGACGAACAGCACATCGCGGCGTTGCAACCGGGTCTGCGGCCCTACCGGTAGCGGTACACCGCCGCGCTGGATGCGAGTCAACTGAAGCTGCCCGGCCAGGTCCAGTCCGCGGAACTCCTTGAGCGGCTTGCCGATGACAGCTTTCTCGGTCACCAGGATCTCCGCGTGGTCCAGGGGGACGGCGAGCGCCTTGGCGTCATCGACCTCCGGGCCGATCAGACCGATGTTGGTGGTGAGGCCTGTACGTGTGCTGCCAAGGGTAATCACATCCCCCAACTGCAACTGGATATCCGGATCTGCCCCTATCGACTCGTCACCGTGATGCACATTGACGATGCGATATTCGGGGAAGCGAGCGAGAAATTCACGGATGTTGAGGCCTGCAGTCGTGGGATTTTCCAGGCGGTAAGCGCGCAATCCGAAGGCCTTGTCGGCGGTCAGGCCGTCGTCCTCCAGATCATGCATCCCATGCTGTTCCTCATAGCGACGGGCTGCCGCCTTTGCATCGACACCCCACCAGCGCGGCATGTATTTGCACATCAGTACGATGCCGATGGTGCCCCAGATGTAAGTGATGCCATAGGACAGGGTAATCATCGCCGACACCCCCTCGACCGTGTCGCCCGGTGCGAGGTGGACGGCACCCGAGGCAACCGCCTGTTCAGCCGAGCCGATGGCCGAGGACATGGTCGTGGCCCCGGCGAGGATTCCGCCGGCCGCGCCGGTCGGCAAGTTGAATAGACGCGTGCCCAAGACCACCACGGCCAGACTGACCAAACTGCAAATGACCGCAAGGACGGTGAACTTCAGCCCGTCATCCTTCAGGCTATTGAGGAAGGAGGGACCGACCCGCAAACCGACCCCGTACATGAACAGGTAGTAGAAGAGGTTCATGGTGAACGCGTCGAGCTTGAAGGTGATGCCATAGAGGGAGGCGGCAATGGCGACGCCACTGCCAACCACTATGGCGCCTCCGACGGTACCCAACCCATAACCCTTGATGGTGAAGCGGCCAATCAGCACCGCCAGGCTCACTATCAGGAACAGCAACATGTAAGGGTTGGCATTGAGAAACGAGAAGAGTGCCTGCACGGGTTGATTCCCCTTTTTCGCAACGTTAATGCCTGATGTCAGGAAAGACTCAGGCAGTAGCGTAGCGTGTGAATCCGGGGAGGTTGACCCGCAACACCTTTGCGATTGAACAGTACCGGGCCCAGGACAGGCTTGTTTGGTGTTTCAGGCGGATGCACTCACTCCTAAGCCTTTCTCCTGCGACGCAACGTCATGCAGGGAAATCCTTGAAGTCTCCGGCAATGCCAGCCCACCCGCCAGCGCGAGCAATGCAACCGCGATCAGATAGAACGCTGGTGACAGGTTGCTGCCGGTGGTGCTGATCAGCCACGTAGCCACCAACGGTGCCGTGCCGCCGAAAAGGGTGTACGCCATGTTGTAGGTGATCGCCGAGGCGGTGTATCGGGTACGGGTAGGGAAGGTTTCCGAGAGCAAGGCCGCCGTTACCACGCCACACAACACCGCGCCAATCGCCAGGAGCATGACGCCGACGATGGACGCTGCGAACGAACCGGAGCTGGCCATCAGGAACGATGGATACACGCTCACAATCAACAGCGCGCAGGCTGTCGTCACCGTCATTCGACGTCCGACCCGGTCCGAGTACAGCCCGGCCAGCGGGCAGATCGCCGCAGCGAACAGCAATGCAATCAGCGACACCAGCAACGCTGTGGCGCGACTCAGGCCACCAGCGACTTGCAAGTACGTCGCGAAATAGGTGGTGAACATATAAAACGACAGTGCTGTGAGTGACACAAAAGCGCCCAGACAGCAGATAGCCGCACCATGGTTGCGCAAGGTTTCCTTGAGTGGGGAGTGTGCGACTGCACGTTCCTGGGTCACCGCCTGGAATGCCGGTGTCTCATCGAGCTTGCAGCGCAAGTAAAGACCCACCAGGCCCAGGGGCGCGGCAATCAGGAACGGCAGGCGCCAGCCCCAACTGCCCATTGCTTCGGCCGACAATGACGCCTCGAGTGCGTAGGCCACCACAGCCGCCGCGGCGAAGGCGGAAAATGTCGACACCGGAAGGAAGCTGCCGTACCAGGCGCGTTTGTCACTCGGTGCATGCTCCATCAGGTAGGCACAGGCACCGGCGTATTCTCCCCCGGCGGAAAAGCCCTGGGCGCAACGGATCAGGGACAGAAGAATCGGCGCCATGACTCCGATCGCCGCATAAGTGGGCAGCAGACCGATCAAGGTTGTTGCCCCGGCCATCAGCAGAATGGTCATCGCCAGGGTTCGTTTGCGGCCGATCCTGTCGCCCAGCATGCCGAAGAAAATCCCGCCAAGGGGCCGAAACGCAAAGGCCACGGCGAATACCGCAAAGGTCTTGAGCAACGCGGCACTGGCATCGCCACTGGGGAAAAATTGTTGGGCGATGGTCGTGGCCAGAAAGCCATAGACGGCGAAGTCGAACCACTCGACGAAATTGCCGATGCCGGCAGCCACAATCACTTTTCTCAGCGTTCTTGGGCTGACTTGTTCCATAGTTGCGCTCGTCATGCTTGACCTCGACAATTCGTAAGTAAGCTATCGATTATCGGGGCAGACACCGGGGCGGCTCACTTCAAAAGTGTCATCCACATAGCCAGCACCGACTTCATTGCGTTGAACGAGGCATGAATCGCGCCAGATTGGCCGAGGGTGAGCAAAGGGCGGTGTTTTTCGCGTATTTGTAAAGCGTTGGCGGTATTGTCGGTCGCCAGGACTTGATCGATTTAGAAGGGATGAAGATGACATTGACTGTCGAAAGCCTGGTCAGGATCGCAATGGCCAATCCAGTAAACGCAGAGCTTGCTGATCGCTTGCCTGAGCTCGGTTTGAACCAGTGCATGCTCACGGCCGGTTGCCTGTTTCAGGCCGCCTGGAATCATCAGTCACAGCGAGCGGCAGGGTGGGGAGTGAAGGATTACGACGTCTTTTACTTCGATGATGATCTGTCGTGGGAAGCCGAGAATGAGGTCATCCAGTCCGCTCAGCGTCTGTTCAACCACCTCGACGTGAACATTGAGGTCAGGAATCAGGCTCGCGTTCATCTGTGGTACAGCCAGCGGTTCGGCGGGGATTATCCTCAGCTTCAGTCGGCTAGAGACGGGATTGATCGCTACCTGATTGCCGGTACCTGCATGGGTCTGGATGTTGAAACGGGCGAGGTCTATGCGCCTAACGGCCTGGCCGACACAGAGCACGGGTTACTTAGAATCAATCCAAGGAATCCCAGGCCAGACTTGTTCGACCAGAAGGCGAAAAGTTATCAGGCTCGCTGGCCTTGGCTCAGGATCGTAGAGCTCCAAAGTTGAATGGGAGCGAGGGGAGTTTACCGATGAAGCAACTTATTGGAGATGAAAGCCAATTGCTGCCTGCCACTACGGCCTGTAAACGAAGCAGCCCTTGGCGAAGGGCTGCTTGGACTGTGGATTCAACACAACAGATTTTGTGTAAGCAGGATCTCGGTCAAACCGGCGCCAGCAGCACCTTGGGTGCTGCATTTGAGGCTTGAGGTCGTACAACAGATCAGCTGTTGGAGTGATCGGCTGCCTTGGCTTTGCTTTGAGCTACAGCGGCTTCAGCCTTCTGTTTCTGGGCAACCTGGTAGGTTTCCATCGAGACTTTGCGGGCCGACTCCATGCGTGCGAAGGTCCGGTCACCGCCACCTGTGGCCATCGCCAGAGAAGAAGCGGTCAGAGTGGCGACTACGAAGAGAAC